>JANQGL010000290.1 GCA_028277325.1 Magnetospira sp. | reverse complement strand
GACCAGCAGCACCGCGTCGGCGGCGCAGGCCTCGGCCAGGTCGCCGGTCGCGCGGATGTCGGGGTCGAGGGCGACCCCGGGCAGGTAGTCCGGATTCTCGTGGCGACCATTGATGGCCGCCGCCACCTCCGGTTCGTAGGCCCAGATCGTCACCTGGCGCCCGGCCCGCCGGGCGGCCAGGGCGAGCCCGGTGCCCCAGGCGCCGGCGCCGATGATTCCGATGCTCTGCATGGGCGGTCCGCTGGTTCCGTTCATCCCGTTATTTATAGTCCATCGGCGGTGTCCGGGGAAACCGCCGGCGGCCGGTCCTCGTCGAGCGGCCAGCGCGGCCGCGCCTTGAAATCGAGGCCGTCGGCCCACCCCAGGCGCAGCCGTTCCAGGCCGGCCCAGGCGACCATCGCCGCGTTGTCGGTGCACAGGGCCTGCGGCGGCGCGATCAGCGGCGCGCCCAGCGACTCGAGGCGGTGCCGCAGATAGCGATTGGCCGCCACCCCGCCGGCCACCACCAGCGGTCCCGGCCGCCCGAACAGGGCCAGGGCATGCCGGCAGCGGTCGACCAGCACGTCGCCGGCGGCGGCCTGGAAGGCGGCGCAGAGATCCGCCGCGTCGGTCGGGTCGAGCGGCCCCGGCGGCAGGGCCTCGACGGTTTGCCGGACCGCCGTCTTGAGGCCGGAAAACGAGACGTCGCAGCCCGGTCGCCCCAGCATCGGGCGCGGCAGCGCGAACCGCTCCGGATCGCCGCGGACCGCGGCGCGCTCCACCGCCGGGCCGCCCGGGTAGCCGAGGCCGAGCATCTTGCCCACCTTGTCGAACGCCTCGCCGAGCGCGTCGTCCACCGTGCCGCCGAGCCGCCGGTAGCGGCCGACCCCGGACACCTCCAGAAGCTGGCAGTGGCCGCCCGACACCAGGAGCAGCAGGTAGGGGAACGCCACGTCGTCGGTCAGCCGCGCGGTCAGGGCATGCGCCTCCAGGTGGTTGACGGCGACGAACGGCAGGCCATGCACGGCGGCGATCGCCTTGGCGGTCACCGTGCCGACCATCACCCCGCCGATCAGCCCCGGGCCGGCCGTCGCCGCCACCCCGTCCAGGTCGCCGAACCCGAGGCCGGCGTCGCGCATCGTGTCGGCGATCAGGATGTCCAGGTGCTCCAGGTGGGCGCGGGCGGCGATCTCCGGGACCACCCCGCCGTAGGGCGCGTGATCGTCCAGTTGCGACAGCAGGCGGTGGGCGCGTATGGTCGGCGCGTCGTCCACCACGGCGGCGGCGGTTTCGTCGCAACTGGTTTCGATTCCGAGCAGGATCATGCTACAACCCGTTTCCCACGGCCCTTCGGGGACCGACCTTACCCTTCAAAACGTCGGCGATACAGACCCATGTCCCAAACCATACCCCTGAACATCGGTACCCGCGGCAGCCCGCTCGCCCTCGCCCAGGCGCACGAGGTGCGCGACCTCCTGAAGGCCGCCCACCCGGAACTGGCCGCCGAGGGCGCCATCGAGATCGTGATCATCCAGACCACCGGCGACATGGTGCTCGACCGGCCGCTGTCCGAACTGGGGGGCAAGGGTCTGTTCACCAAGGAAATCGACGAGGCGCAACTGGACGGCCGGGTGGACATCGCGGTCCACTCGATGAAGGACGTGCCGACCTGGCTGCCCGAGGGCCTCGCCCTGACCGCGGTGCTGCCGCGCGAGGACGTGCGCGACGTCTTCATCTCCGGCAAGGCCGACCGCCTGGCCGACCTCCCCGCGGGATCGCTGGTCGGCACCGCCTCGCTGCGCCGCCAGGCGCAGATCCTGGCCCGGTTCCCGCATCTCAGGGTGGACGTGTTCCGGGGCAACGTGCAGACCCGCCTGCGCAAGCTGCAAGAGGGCCGGGCCGACGCCACCCTGCTCGCCCTGGCCGGCCTCAACCGCCTCGGCATGACCGACGCGGCGACCTCGATCATCCCGGTCGACGACCTCCTGCCGGCGGTGGCGCAGGGCGCGGTCGGGGTGACCTGCCGGGCCGACGACGCGGCGACCCGGGCCCTGCTGGCGCCGTTGCACGACACGCCGTCGTTCGACCGGGTGGTCTGCGAACGCGCCCTGCTGGCCGAGCTGGACGGGTCCTGCCGGACGCCGATCGGCGGCCTGGCGGTGATCGAGGGCGACGAGTTGTTCCTGCGCGGCCTGATCGCCCGCCCCGACGGTTCCGAAGTCCTCCGGACGACGCGGCGCGGTCCGGTCTCCGACGCCGAGGCGATGGGCACCGACGCCGGACGCGAGCTGA
>JANQGL010000259.1 GCA_028277325.1 Magnetospira sp. | reverse complement strand
CTCGCCGGCCGCCGGCACCGCCGTCTCCAGGTCGCCGCAGCGGGTGACCGGCACCCGGCCGTCCAGGAACGCCTCCAGGGCCGCCGCCGCCTCGCCGATCAGGAAGGCGTGGCGGACCCGGTCCAGGCCCGGCAGCAGGGCGTCGAAGCCACCGTCCTTGGCGCGCCCGCCGGCGATCCAGTGGACCGCCGGGTAGCAGCCCAGGGCGCGCGCCACGGCGTCCGGGTTGGTCGCCTTGCTGTCGTTGACGAACAGCACGTCGCCGATCCGCCCGATCGGCTCCTGGCGGTGCGGCAGGCCGCGGTAGGTGCCGATGCCGGCGCCGATCTGGTGTGCCGCCAGGCCCAGGACGCGGGTCGCGGCGCAGGCGGCGGCGGCGTTCTGGGCGTTGTGGGCGCCCGGCAGGGAGGGCACGGCGCGCAGGTCGCGGATGTTCAGGGCGGGGACCTCGCTGGCGTCGTAGAGCTTGCCGTCCACGTCGACGAACACGCCGTCGACGATTTCCTCGCGCCCCGACACGCCGATCACCCGGCGTCCCCCCGGGTCGGCCCGCAGGGCGTCGAACAGGCGCCGCGAGTCCGCGTCGTCGAGCCCGACCACCGCCACGTCGCCGGGCCGCTGGCGGTCGAAGATCCGCCGCTTGGCGGCCACGTAGCCGGTGAACCCGCCGTGCCGGTCCAGGTGGTCGGGGGCCAGGTTGAGCAGGACGGCGACCTGGAACCGGGTCTGGTGCAGCAGTTCGAGCTGATAGGACGACAGTTCGAGGACGTAGATCCCGTGGTGATCGAGCGGCTCCAGTTCGAGCGCCGGCACCCCCAGGTTGCCGCCCACCTGGACCCGCCGCCCGGCCAGGGCGAGGACGTGGCCGATCAGGCTGGTGGTGGTGGACTTGCCGTTGGTGCCGGTGATTCCCACGTAGACGGCGTCCGGCCGGCTGCGCCACAGAAGGTCCACGTCGCCGACGATGGGCACCCCGGCGGCGCGCGCCGCCGCCGCCGCCGGATGCGGGCGCGGATGGGTGTGCGGGATGCCGGGGCTGAGCACCAGGGCGGCGATGGCCGACCAGTCCCAGGCGTCCGGCGCCCGGCAATCGGCGCCGTCGGCCATCGCGGCGCGGGCCGCCGGATTGTCGTCCCAGGCGATCACGCGGGCGCCGCCGGCGGCGAGGGCGCGCACCGCGGCGCGGCCGGCCCGCCCGAGCCCGAACACCGCCACCGTCCGATCCGCATATGCCGTCACCGGGACCATCGGGGGTGCCTCACCGCAGCTTCAGGGTGGACAGGCCGGCCAGGGCCAGGATCACGGCGATGATCCAGAACCGGATCACGATGGTCGGCTCGGCCCACCCCTTCTTCTCGAAGTGGTGGTGCAGCGGCGCCATCCGGAACACCCGCCTGCCGGTCAGCTTGAACGACGCCACCTGGACGATCACCGACACGGTCTCCAGCACGAACAGGCCGCCGACGATGGCCAGCACCAGTTCGTGCTTGGTGACCACGGCCACCGAGCCCAGCGCCCCGCCCAGAGCCAGGGAGCCGGTATCGCCCATGAACACGGCGGCCGGCGGCGCGTTGAACCACAGGAACCCCAGGCCGGCGCCGACCAGGGCGGCGCAGAACACCGACAGCTCGCCGGCCCCCGGCACGGCGTGCAGCTGCAGGTAGGCGGCGAACACCTGGTGGCCGACCAGATAGGACACGACGGCGAACACCATGGCGGCGATCATTGCCGGGCCGACCGCCAGGCCGTCCAGGCCGTCGGTCAGGTTGACCGCGTTCGACGCCCCGATCATCACGAGCACCGCCACCGGCACGAACAGCCAGCCGAGATCGATCAGCAGGTCCTTGAGGAACGGCACCGCGAGGGTGGTCGACAGCGGGTCCGGCAGCAGCTTGGCGATCCACAGCGCGGCGGCGACGCCGATCGCCACCTGGAGAATCAGCTTCAGGCGCCCGGGGAGCCCGCCGTGGTGCTTCTTGGTCACCTTCAGGTAGTCGTCGAGGAACCCGATGGTGCCGTAGCCCACGGTGACCCCGAGCACCGCCCAGATGTAGCCGTTGGTCAGGTCGGCCCACAGCAGGGTCGAGACCACCAGCGCGGTCAGGATCAGGAAACCGCCCATGGTCGGGGTGCCGCGCTTGGTCAGGAGGTGGCTTTCCGGACCGTCCTCGCGGATCGGCTGGCCGTGGCTCTGCCGGTTGCGCAGCAGGCTGATCAACCGGGGCCCGATCACGAAGGCGACGATCAACGCGGTGATCACCGCGCCCCCGGCCCGGAAGGTCAGGTACTTGAACAGGTTGAGCACGGCGATCTGGTCGGCCAGCGGGAACAGGAGGTTGTAGAGCACGGAAGGTCTCCTATTCTCCGTTGGCGCGGCGGCCGGGAGCCAGGCCGTCCAGGTCGCGCAGGGCGTCGACCACCAGGTCGGTCCGCATGCCGCGCGACCCCTTGACCATCACCACGTCGCCGGGGCGCACCGCGCCGCGCAGCAGCGGCAGCAGGTCGCCCGCCGTCGCCGCGTGGCCGCCGCGCCGGGCGGCCGGCAGGCGGTCGCGCAGGTGCGCCATCTCGGGGCCGAGCGTGAACACCAGATCCACCGCCGCCGCCTCCACGGGGTCGACCAGGCCGCGGTGCAGATCGGCCGAGCGGTCGCCCAGCTCCAGCATGTCGCCGAGCACCGCGACGCGCCGGCCGCCGGGCTCGGGCGCGCTGCGGCCGAGCACGTCGAGCGCCGCCGCCACCGCCACCGGGCTGGCGTTGTAGCTTTCGTCGATGATCCGCAGGCGACCCTCGCCGAGCGCGATCTCGATCGTCCGGCCGCGTCCCGGCGGCGCCGTCAGGCCGCCCAGGGCCACCGCCGCGCGGCGCGGATCACCGCCGGCCGCCGCCACCACGGCCAGTCCGCCGACCGAGGCCAGCGCCCAGTGGCGGGCCGCCATCGGCACCCGGT
>JANQGL010000177.1 GCA_028277325.1 Magnetospira sp. | reverse complement strand
GCCTGTCGGCGCGGGTGCCGGAGTGCACGGTGACCGGCCTGGAGGTGCAGCCCGGGATGGCCGCCCTCGCCCGCCTCGGCACGGCCGGGGAACGGACCCTGAGCGTGGTGACCGGCGACCTGCGCGCCCCGCCGCCGGAGATCGCCGCGACGCGGTTCGATCACGTGATGATGAACCCGCCCTACATCGCCGACGGACGCGGCACCCCGCCGCCCGACCCCGCCAAGGCGCGCGCCCACGTGGACGGCGCGACCGATCTCGCCGAGTGGCTGGCCGCCGCGCACGGGTTCCTGGCGCCCAGGGGCTCGCTGACCGTGATCCACCGGGCCGACCGGCTGGCCGACCTTTTGGCGGCGATGTCGGGGCGGTTCGGCGATATCGCGGTATTCCCCCTGTGGCCGAAGGCGGGCACGCCGGCGAAACGGATCTTGGCGCAGGGCCGCAAGGGGCGCCGCACGCCCCCGCGCCTGCTGCCGGGCCTGGTGCTGCACGACGGCGACGGCGCCTTCACGACGGGGGCACGGCGGGTGCTGGCGGACGCCGGGGGACTGGATTTGGCATAGTCCACCACACTCGCTTTTCGGCTGGCTCGGGAGCGGGACTCCAGGCGACATTGGCCGATGCCCCGGCAAACGACCCGGACGGCTTCTTGTGATCGAAAACCTTCCGGATCGCCGCCGGCGCGGGGGTGACCGGACGAGAGCGGGCGTTCACGGAGTCGTCCGGCCCGGCCATGGCGAGCCCGGGTTTGCTCGGCCCCCCTGGACTCGCCGCGCCGCGCCTTATAAAGAAGACCGCATGTTCGGATTGAGTCTCGCCAAGATTCTGCTGACCGCCCTGGTCATCGCCGGGGTGTGGGTCGCGGCCCGCAAGCTGAGCCGCCTGGCCGACCGCGCGGACCGGCCGGACGTGCCGCGCCGCCGCCCCGGCGCGCCTCGCGAGACGGCACCCGACGTCGAGGACATGGTCAGATGCGGCGTTTGCGGCGACTACGTGGCGGCCGGCGCGGCGCGCGCCTGCGGGCGCCCGGACTGCCCCTATCCGGGGTGACATCGCCGTTGACCGCCTGCCGGCGGCGGCGTACCTTGCGCTGCAACATCATGTCACGTTTTCGCCCCGATCCCCGGAACCGGATGATGACCGCCGCCGCAGGAACCGACTTCCAGTCCCTGATCCTGTCCTTGCAGTCCTTCTGGGCCGAGCGCGGCTGCGTCATCCTGCAGCCGTTCGACGCCGAGGTCGGCGCCGGCACCTTCCATCCGGCGACCACCCTGCGCGCCCTCGGGCCGGAGCCCTGGAACGCCGCCTACGTGCAGCCGTCGCGCCGCCCGACCGACGGCCGCTACGGCGAGAACCCGAACCGGCTGCAGCACTACTACCAGTTCCAGGTGCTGCTCAAGCCGTCGCCGGAGGACGTGCAGGCGCTCTACCTGGACAGCCTCGGGCATCTGGGGATCGACCCCGGCCGGCACGACATCCGGTTCGTCGAGGACGACTGGGAGAGCCCCACCCTGGGCGCCTGGGGCCTCGGCTGGGAGGTCTGGTGCGACGGCATGGAGGTGACCCAGTTCACCTATTTCCAGCAGGTGGGCGGCCTCGACTGCGCGCCCGTCTCGGCCGAACTGACCTACGGCCTGGAGCGCCTCGCCATGTACATCCAGGGGGTGGAGAACGTCTACGACCTGGCCTGGAACCGGGACGGCGTCACCTACGGCGAGGTGTTCCTGCAGAACGAGCGGGAGCAGTCGGCCTTCAACTTCGAGCACGCCGACACCGGGATCCTGTTCCGCCACTTCGCCGACGCCGAGGTCCAGTGCAACGCCCTGCTGGAGCTGCAGGAACCGCTTCCCCTGCCGGCCTACGAGCAGTGTCTCAAGGCCAGCCACACCTTCAACCTGCTGGATGCCCGCGGCGTCATCTCGGCCACCGAGCGCCAGGCCTACATCGCCCGCGTGCGCGCCCTGGCCAAGGGCTGTGCCGCCGCCTGGCTGGCCGCGCGCGGGCACCTGACCGAGGACGAGACCGCCTGATGGCCGATTTCCTGCTCGAACTGCTGTCCGAGGAAATCCCCGCCCGCATGCAGGCCCGGGCCGCCGAGGACCTGTGCCGCCTGCTCACCGAGGAGCTGAAGAAATCCGGCCTGGCCTTTGAAAAGGCGGAATCCTTCGTCACCCCGCGCCGCCTCGCCCTGAGCGTCGAGGGGCTGCCCGTCAAGGCCCCCGACGTGACCGGGGAGCGCAAGGGCCCGAGGCTGGACGCGCCCGAGAAGGCGATCGAGGGCTTCCGGCGGTCGCTGCCCGAGGGGGCGAGGATCGAGGAGCGCGACGAGAAGAAGGGGCGGATGCTCTTCGCAACCTGGGAGGTCAAGGGCCGCCCGACCGCCGACGTGCTGGCCGAGGCGGCCCCGGCCGCCCTCGCCGCCCTGCCCTGGCCCAAGTCCATGCGCTGGGGCGACCACGCCCTGCGCTGGGTGCGCCCGCTTCATGGGATCGTCGCCCTGTTCGACGGCGCCGTGGTGCCGTTCTCCTTCGGTCCGGTGCGCAGCGGCGACGGGACGCGCGGCCACCGTTTCATGGCCCCCGACCCGATCGCCGTCATCGGCATCGCCGACTACAGGGACAAGCTCCGCGCCGCCAAGGTGATCCTCGACCGCGCGGAACGCAAGACGCGGATCCTGGAGCGGGCGCGCGCCCTCTGCGCGGCCGAGGGGCTGACCCTGAAGGAGGACGCCGGACTGCTCGACGAGGTGGCGGGGCTGGTCGAATGGCCGGTGGTCCTGATGGGCCGCATCCCCGAGGAGTTCATGGTGGTGCCGCCGGAGGTCCTGATCACCGCCATGCGGGTGCACCAGCGCTACTTCCCGGCCCTGACCCATGACGGCGCCCTGGCGCCGCGCTTCGTGATGGTCGCCAACCGCGAGACCCCGGACGACGGCGCCACGGTGGTGGCCGGCAACGAGCGGGTGCTCAAGGCGCGGCTGTCCGACGCCCGCTTCTTCTGGGACCAGGACCACCGGAGGACGCTCGACGACCGGGTGCCCAGACTGGCCGACATGGTGTTTTACGAAGGCCTGGGCACCATGGAGGACAAGGCGGTGCGGATCGCCGACCTGGCGGCCGAGCTGGCGCCCTATTGCGGCGCCGATCCGGACAAGGCGCGGCAGGCGGCAAGGCTGGCCAAGGCCGATCTGGTCTCCGAGATGGTGTTCGAGTTCCCCGAGGTGCAGGGCGTCATGGGCCGCTACCTGGCGCGCGACGAGGGCCTGGACCCGGAGGTCTGCGCGGCCCTGGCCGAGCACTATTCGCCGCTCGGGCCGTCCGACGCCTGCCCCACCGCCCCGGTCTCGGTCGCCGTGTCGCTGGCCGACAAGATCGACACCCTGGCCGGGTTCTGGGCGATCGACGAGAAACCCACCGGGTCGAAAGACCCCTTCGCCCTGCGGCGCGCCGCCCTGGGGGTGATCCGGCTGATCGTCGAGAACGGGCTGCGGGTGCCGCTCGAGGCCGCGTTCAACGCCGCCGCCGGCGGACACCTGGATCAAGGCCATATCGCCGCGCCGCGAGGCCTCGCCGATCTCCTCGCCTTCTTCGCCGACCGCCTGAAGGTGCACCTGAAGGAACGGGGGGTGCGCCACGACCTGATCGCCGCCGTGTTCGCCCTGGGCGGCGAGGACGACCTGGTGCGGCTGCTGGCCCGGGTCGATGCGCTGAAGGATTTCCTCGACACCGACGACGGCGCCAACCTGCTGGTCGCCTACCGCCGCGCCGCCAACATCCTGCGCATCGAGGAGACCCGCGACGGAGCGGCCCACGACGGGTCCGTCTATCCCGCGTCCCTGGTCGCGGACGAGGAGAAGGCGCTGTTCGACGCCCTGGCCGAGGGGGAGCCGGCGGTTGACGCGGCGCTGAAAAACGAAGACTTTGCGACGGCGATGACGGCGCTTGCCCGGCTGCGGGCGCCGGTGGATTGTTTTTTCGATCACGTAACCGTGAACAGCGAGGACGAAAACCTCCGAACCAACCGGCTTCGGATCCTGTCCCGCATCGGGGCCGCCATGCGGCGGGTCGCCGACTTTTCTCAAGTGGAGGGATGAGCATGACCAAGTGGGTATACAGTTTCGGCGACGGGAAGGCCGAAGGCCGTGCCGACATGAAGAATCTGCTCGGCGGCAAGGGGGCCAACCTGGCGGAGATGTCCAGCCTGGGCATCCCGGTGCCGGCCGGCTTCACCATCACCACCGAGGTCTGCACCTACTTCTACGCCAACGGCGAGACCTATCCGGCCGACCTGAAGGAACAGGTGGCGGCGGCGCTGGCCGAGGTGGAGGGCGTGATGGGCGCCAGGTTCGGCGACCTCGACAATCCGCTGCTGGTCTCGGTACGCTCCGGCGCCCGGGCCTCCATGCCGGGCATGATGGACACCGTGCTCAACCTGGGCCTCAACGACGACACGGTGAAGGGCCTGATCGCCCAGTCGGGCGACGAGCGCTTCGCCTATGACAGCTACCGCCGGTTCGTGCAGATGTTTTCCAACGTGGTGCTCGACATCGACCACCATCATTTCGAGGCCATCCTCGAGGACCTCAAGAACTCGAAGGGCTACACCCTGGATACCGACCTGGACGCCGAGGACTGGAAGCGGATCGTCGAGGCCTACAAGGAGGAGGTGGAGCGCCACCTGGGCCGGCCGTTCCCGCTCGATCCGGAGGAACAGCTGTGGGGCGCCGTCGGCGCGGTGTTCGGGTCGTGGATGAACCAGCGCGCCATCACCTACCGCCGGCTCAACGACATCCCGGCCGACTGGGGCACCGCGGTCAACGTGCAATCCATGGTGTTCGGCAACATGGGCAACGATTCGGCGACCGGCGTCTGCTTCACCCGCGATCCGTCGACCGGCATCAACCGGTTCTACGGCGAGTTCCTGATCAACGCCCAGGGCGAGGACGTGGTGGCCGGCATCCGCACCCCGCAGCCGCTGAACGAGGTGGAGAAGGAAGCCGCCAAGTCCAACCTGCCGTCGATGGAAGAGGTGATGCCCGAGCTGTACGGCGAGCTGGCCGGCATCCGGGACCGCCTGGAGCTGCACTACAAGGACATGCAGGACATGGAGTTCACCATCCAGAAGAGCAAGCTCTGGATGCTGCAGACCCGCAACGGCAAGCGGACCTCGCAGGCGGCCCTGAGGATCGCGGTCGAGATGTGCGACGACGGCCTGATCGACAAGGAGGAGGCGGTGCGCCGCATGGACCCGGCGCAGCTCGACAAGCTCCTGCACCCGATGCTCGACCCGAAGGTCGAGAAGAAGGTGCTGGCCAAGGGCCTGCCCGCCTCGCCCGGCGCCGCCTCCGGACAGGTGGTGTTCAGCGCCGAGGACGCCGAGAAATGGTCCGATCAGGGCAAGAAGGTGATGCTGGTCCGGGTCGAGACGTCGCCCGAGGACATCGGCGGCATGCACGTGGCGCAGGGCATCCTGACCACCCGCGGCGGCATGACCAGCCACGCCGCGGTGGTCGCGCGCGGCATGGGCACGCCCTGCGTGTCCGGGGCCGGCGACATCAAGGTGGACTACCGGGCGCGCCGCTTCACGGTGGCCGGGACCACGATCAACGAAGGCGACCTGCTGACCATCGACGGCGCCACCGGCGAGGTGATCCTGGGCGAGGTGCCGACCATTCAGCCGGAACTGACCGGCGACTTCGGCAAGCTGATGGGCTGGGTCGACGACATCCGCCGCCTCAAGGTGCGCACCAACGCCGAGACCCCGCTCGACGCCCAGACGGCGCGCAAGTTCGGCGCCGAGGGCATCGGCCTGTGCCGCACCGAGCACATGTTCTTCGATCCGGAGCGCATCATCCACATGCGCGAGGTGATCCTGGCCGAGGAGGAGGAGACCCGCCGCGCCGCCCTCGCCAAGCTGCTGCCCTATCAGCGCAAGGACTTCGAGGACCTGTTCACCATCATGGCCGGGCTGCCGGTGACCATCCGCCTGCTCGACCCGCCGCTGCACGAGTTCCTGCCGCACGGCGAGCAGGACATGCGGGACGTGGCGCAGGCCGCCGGAACCACCGTCGAGGCGGTCAAGGCGGCCTCGGCGCGGCTCCAGGAATCCAATCCGATGCTGGGGCACCGCGGCTGCCGCCTGGCGATCACCTATCCGGAGATCTGCGAGATGCAGGCCCGCGCCATCTTCGAGGCCGCCTGCGCGGTGACCAAGAAGGGCGGCGCGCCGGTGGTTCCCGAGGTGATGGTGCCGCTGGTCGGTCTGTTCGAGGAGCTGGACATGCTCAAGAAGGTCATCGAGGGCACCGCGGAAACGGTGATGGCCGAACAGGGCGTGCAGCTCGACTACCTGATCGGCACCATGATCGAACTGCCGCGCGCCGCCCTGCAGGCCGGCCGGATCGCCGAGGCGGCCCAGTTCTTCAGCTTCGGCACCAACGACCTGACCCAGACCACGTTCGGCCTGTCGCGCGACGACGCCGGCAACTTCCTCAAGGTCTACCTGGACAAGGGGATCATCGAGGTGGACCCGTTCGTCAGCCTGGACAAGGACGGGGTGGGCGAACTGGTCAAGGTCGCGGTCGAGCGCGGCCGCGCCGCCCGGCCCGACATCAAGCTGGGCATCTGCGGCGAGCACGGCGGCGACCCGGCCTCCGTGATCTTCTGCCACGAGGCGGGCCTGGACTACGTGTCCTGCTCCCCCTACCGGGTGCCGATCGCCCGCCTCGCGGCGGCCCAGGCCAGCCTCGGCGGAGCCTCCGGATCGACCAAGTAACCGGTACCCGACGTATGACCGCGAACGGAGGGCTTCGGCCCTCCGTTTTTTTTGGGGTGGCCATTTTCTCTTTTATTCCACCGCCCTATTCCGAACGAGTTAAACAAAAAGGATGAATTTTAAGAACTCCAACTTTTGGTGCCTTTCGCGCGCATCGCGTCTGTGCGACAGAGACCACCGACAGACTTCATTCTGACCCTGGTTTGCATCCGCACACCAGGTGGTGGGGCACAGGGGATGGCTGGCGGGCACGTCGTCGCATCCCCGCTTTGAAAGGATCGGACAATGCGAAAATCCATTCTGACTTCCTTAGGTTACACGACAAGGCTTCTGATTCTGTCGGCGGCGCTTACGGTTCCGATGGCCGTGGCGCATGCCGGCGGCGGCTGTGGCGGTGGCGGCGGCGACGACGACGGCGAGAACGGCGGCGGCAAGGACTGCCCGATGAATTTCGATTTCGCGATCGATGATGAAGATGATGATGAAGATGATGGTGATTATCCCGGGAACCTGGGCACGTCGTACACCTTCACCGAAACCTTCGGTAGCCAAAGCGTGTCGCTCTCGGCGTCGGGCTGGACCTTCGACCGCGACAACGATGTTTGGCGCGCCGCGGATATCGTGCGGAACGGCGACGGCCTGGGCATCGACAACTCGTCGGCCGGTCCCGGCGAGGACGGGTCGCACCAAATCGACAACAGCGGCTGGTACGACCTTCTGGCGGTCGAGCTCCCGCTCGGCATGACCGCCACGTCGGTGACCTTCGGTGCCGTCGGATTTAACGACGACTGGGCGATCTGGGCCTCGTCGGATCCCGTGACGTTTTCCAGTTACAGCAACCTCAACACCCTCCTCAGCGATCTGACCTCAGTGGGAACGGGCAACACCACCGAGTCGACGATCACCCTGCCCCAGCTCACGTCCTGGGTCTTTTTCGGGGGTCTTCCCGACGGCAGCAACGACGATTTCCGGCTCCACGAGATCTGCCTGGAAATCGTGTCGGACAACGGCGGCGGTGCCGGCGGCGACAACTTCAGCGAAGTTCCCCTGCCCGGCGCGGCGCTCCTGTTCGTCCCGGCCCTGCTCGGCGGCGCGGCGGTGGCGCGGCGTCGACGGACCGCCTGAGCATACGGCAGCCAAGACGCCTGCAACTCCTATCGGCGACCCGGCAACGGGTCGCCGTTTTGTCGTGCGCCAGGCATGGCGCGTAGCGCCGTGACTGGCGCTGCCCGGACCGCTGTGGTGGCGGTCCGGGCGACTTGGGGGTGGAAGTCCCCTGCGGACCCTGATGACGGGAACCGCTAGTGCAGCGAACCCTCTAACTCCTTGACATCGCCGCCACCAAACCATATTTTTCCGGAAACGTTACCGGATAAGGCGGTGTGTCGTGGACCAGACCAGCTCAACAAAGCAGAGCCGAGCACGCGTAGCTCGGCACCGCACCAAGGTTGCGGCTGAAGGCTCCAAGAGGGTCGAAGTCACCGTACCCGCCAGGGACGCCAGCTTGGTCAAAGCCATCGCAGGCGCTCTACGCTCTGGCGGTGTAGATGCCAAGCGCATCCGAGATTCGCTCCAGCCAATGTTGTCCGCGCCGAAGGCGAAAACCGGATCGGAGCTTGTTGCGTTTTTCCGCAAGTCGCCGCTAGTTGGCGCTGACCTGCAAACTGAACGGGATACGTCGACGGGGCGCTCCGCGGATCTCGATTGATGCCCTTTCTTCTCGACACCAACATCGTCGGCGAAACCGTAAAGGCGAAACCCGAGCCGCGCGTGCTTGCTTGGCTCGAACAGCGGTCGCCAGCGGAACTCTTTCTCGCCGCGCAGACAATCGGTGAGCTCGTGCGTGGCGCCGTGAAGGTCAAAGAGAAGGCGCGGCAAGCACGCTTCACGAAGTGGATAGAAGAGGACCTCAGCCAGCAGTTTGAGAACCGGATTCTGGCGTTTGACGATGCGGCCGCAAGGATCTGGGGTCACCTGATGGGCAACGGCGATCGCAAAGGGCAGACCCCGCCTGCTGCTGACGCCCAAATCGCAGCCGTTGCGATTGATCGCGATCTGATCCTCGTCACCCGTAACATAAAGGACTTTGAGCACTTCGAGCTCAGTGTTCTCAATCCCTGGGACGTGGGTGTTGAAAGCTGACGCGACATTCTCTCTGCAAGCGGTCGATCAGGCATCAAAATGGCCGAACGCCCATGCACGCCGTCTAGTCCTGCTGCGTCATAAATATTTCGGAGTTTCTGTGACGTGTTTGATGGTCTGCCTGCAGCAAGGACATCGTGGCAGATTTTTTGCCAGAGCGTGAGCTATTCGTCGTCGCAGTGTCGTCATTGACCAGGGCACGTGCCTTTCGGTCCGGATCGGTACTTCCGCGAGGCTTGTCACCTTCGGGAAGCTGAGGTGCTTCGACCAACCGGGTTTTGGCCTTTCTGTCCGAGGGGGGAATCGCGGCCCTTTCCAGGACCAGGAATCCGTAGGCGGCGATGCAGAGCGCGCCGTGGTGGTGGAACCCGGTCCAGCCCCGACCCTCGTAGTGGCCGGCCGAGGCCCGGTTCCTGTTTGAGCCCGCTCGATCAGCCAGCGCGGCTTGGCGAGACCGACCAACCGGCCGATGGCCATAGGCTTCGAACGGACCCACACGGTCCGCATGATCCAGACAGCCCGAAAGCCGCTCCATATACGCCGAAAACCGGGCCTCGCTACCCCCATCGCGCCAGTGAAGATCCATCGACGGCCCCTCCATCAAGTGTGAACCTTCATTCTTTCGACAGCATCTTGAATATTTCGTTATTTTTCTGACGCAGCAGGCCCCAGTTCCCCCGGAAGGACGTCGATCGGGCCGGCCGAACCGACAGGCCGATGCAGTTCTGGATCAAGCCGCCGGACGCGGCCTGATTCGCTGTCCCCGCCCTCGGGTGGATCAGGCCGCCTTGGCCCCGGCGGCGGCGGCGCGGATGGCGTCCATGTTGGCCTTGTAGGCCGCCACCCCCTCGCCGCCCTTGAACACGGCGCTGCCGGCCACCAGGACGTCGGCCCCGGCGGCGACCACCGCCCCGGCGGTGGCCGGGCTGACTCCGCCGTCCACCTCCAGCTCGATCGGCCGGTCGCCGATCATCCTGCGCAGGCGGGCGATCTTCTCCAGCTGGCTCTCGATGAAGCTCTGGCCCCCGAACCCGGGGTTGACAGACATCACCAGGATCAGGTCCAGTTTGTCGAGCACGTACTCGACGATTCCCTCGGGCGTCGCCGGGTTGAGCGAGATGCCGGCCTTCTTGCCCAGCGAGCGGATGTATTGCAGGCTGCGATCGATATGCGGATCGGCCTCGGCGTGGACGGTGATGATGTCGGCCCCGGCGTCGGCGTAGTCCTTCAGGAAGGGCTGCGCCGGATTGATCATCAGGTGGACGTCGAACACCTTCTCGGTCCACGGGCGCACGCACTTGATGATCGGCGGCCCGAAGGTCAGGTTCGGCACGAAGTGACCGTCCATCACGTCCACGTGCACGTAATCGCAACCGCCGTCGTCGATGGCCTTGATCTCCTCGCCGAGCCGCGCGAAATCCGCCGACAGGATGCTCGGGGCAATTTTCACGTTCATAAGGTCCTTCCTCCCTTGGGGAATTCGATCCGGCCGGGCCGTCCGCCTTGCGGCGCATCACGGACCGGCCGTCCGTCGCGGGAACGCCGCCGTTCCCTCTCGCAATATTTTCCGTTTCTAATATACTGCTTTGCCGCCGCCATGCAATCGGCGGCTCGGCCCCGCTCCACGGCGGGGCGTGCAACAAGATTGGTTGTTCAGGGGGAAACATGTCTGAAAAACATCCCATCGTGTCGGTCTACGGGTCGTCCGGATCCGGGCGGAGCAGTGTCCGCGACGCCTTTCGCAAGGTCTGCGAGCGCCTCGGCCTGAAGCCGGGGTTCGTCAGTGGAACCGGATTCCACAAATACAACCGGGCCGAGATGAAACAGGCCCAGGACGAGTTCCTGAAGCGCGGCGAACCGTTTCTCACCCATTTCGGACCGCGCGCCAACCACTGGGACCTGCTGGAAGCCCTGTTCGAGGAATACGGCCGCGCCGGCACCGGTCGCCACCGCCGCTATCTCCACACCGAGGACCAGGCGGCCGACGTCGGCCTGGAAGCCGGCCATTTCACGCCTTGGGAGGACCTGCCCAAGGGCACCGACCTGTTGGTGTACGAGGGGCTTCACGGCGCGGTGAAAACGGACACCGTCGACGTCGGCCGGCATGTCGACCTGAAAATCGGCGTGGCGCCGATCATCAATCTGGAGTGGATTCAGAAAATCTCCCACGACGTGGGCCAGCGCGGCTATTCCGAGAACGATGTCAAGGAGACCATCCTCGCCCGCATGGACCACTACGTGCACTACATCTTGCCGCAGTTCCACCACAGCAACATCAACTTTCAACGCGCCGCGGTGGTCGACACGTCCAACCCGATGATGGCGCAGGAGGTCCCGAAGGACGACGAGAGCCGGCTGGTGATCCGGTTCCGGGACCCCCGCGACCCCAAGGTGCCGGTCGATTTCCCGATGCTGCTGCAGAACATCAACGACTCCATGATGTCGCGCCGCAATACCATCGTGGTGCCCGGAGGCGAAATGGGTCTGGCGATGGAACTGATCCTGCCGCCCATCCTCGAACGGCTGGTCCGCCACCGCCGCTGAGCGGCGGCGCATCCCCGCGACGGGCGCCGGTCATCGCCGTCTCGGCGGCCGTCGCGCGATGAACGCCGGCCCTTTCGCCCTGACCGGAGGCGGGTCGTTCCGGGGCCCCGCTTCCTCCGCCTCCGGTTCGGGCGCCGCATCGTCGTCCCGCGGCGCGTTCCGCCGTTCCAGGTACGCCCGGAACTGCCGCGAGACAAGCCCGTAGTAGGCGGAGGCCACCCCGACCTGAATGAAGAACATGACCTGCATGTGGCTGATCATCGAGGTGGTATGGAACGAAACGAGGAGAACGAATTGGACGGCGGCAAGGACGCGACCGACGTCCGACATTGTCGAATCCGGATATGCGAACCTGGCGTAGTAGATACCGTAGTGAATATTCCTTAACGTGAACATGAATATGAACATGAACAGGAACATCATGGCCATTCCTTTCAATACGCCGTATTGAATGGAAACATTCACGAGATCGACAATGCCCTGCCCCTGAATCATGTCTCCCATTTTTATGAATAACTGGTCCATGGTTAAGCCAGAAAAATAGTTTTCGCCAATTATACTCACAGAGCTTTCTATGAGGCGAAGCCTGTATTCGATGGTATCGATATTTGTCGCCGTCAAGAATGGGATTTCATACAAAACATCCCTGATCAGATCGACACCGCCGAACACGATATAGACCACCAGGAACGCGAAACCGCCGACCGTCAGAAAATAGATCCCCTTGGCGGTTCCGGGCCGGATCACCAGGAACATGGCCATCCCGGCGACCGCGGCCAGAATCTGGCCTCGCGCGTAGGTGGCCATAAGCCCGAGAAAAACCATCAAGAACGGGATGTAGGCGAGGTAGACATTCGTTTTGAGAATCTGTTTCAAGCGAAGGGCGTAGGACAACGCGACGGCGAGGAAACAACCGAAGGCAAGGGCATTCAAGAATACCGTGCCTGTGCGAATGTGCCCTTCACGGCGTTCACGATACGCGTTCCAGACATCGATGCCGTATGACTCGGCCTTTTCCGTCCATAGAATCCAGTTTTTGGCTGTTTCAACGAAACCGAGCAATCCAAGGGTTGCACCCAGGAAAATATATGACACGACAAACCTGTCCAGGTCGATTTCCCTCGAAAACAAGCGGCTGAAAACAAAATACGGTGCGTAAACCTCCAAAATATCTATGAGAAAAACCCTCATAAAGTGCGTCGCCGTCGGATCAACGGATTTTTGAGAAATCAGATCCAAGACAATATATAAATAAATAAATTTATCCATCTTGTGTTGTTTGATTGTAAATGATTTTTTGTTCTGGAAATACATGACGATAGCCGGCAGAAGTAAAAAAATCTCCACCAGACGCCGTTGGTTTATCTCAAACAGCCTATTGATCAGCCCATAAGTGTTAATCTCGAGTCCATCCGTCGGCAGGCAAATAAGGAGAATCAACGCGGCGGCAGGTATTTGTTCCTTGTGCTGTTTTAAAACATAAAAAAGAAAAACGGCAAACAGCGCGATAAAAATATTGTAGTGAGGAGACAAAAAGAAAAGAACTTGCGCGACCACAAAATACGCAAGGAAATCCTTGATCAAGGACTCGTCGCCGATGGCCTTGCCGACCGGTCGCATCACGACATAGACGACGCCGGCGGCGCCGCAGATGACAATCAGGACCTTTATGAAATCGATCAAGGACCGGTTCCTTCGCCAGCGGGGCGCTCGTCACGTCGCCAAGGGAGGCAGAGTAGCCGCAACGCCCGGCGACGAGAAGCGCGAACCGCCCCCCCCGACCGGCCGTTCGCGCCGCGTGGCGGGCCTGTCGTGTTCGGTCGATGGTCTGGAATGGCCGGGCGCGGTGGGCCTCACCGGTCCAGCAGGGCGGCGGTGTGGCGGGCGATCATCAGTTCCTCGTTGGTGCGGATGACGAACACGCGGACCCGCGAGCGGTCCGACGACACCACCGTCTCGCCGCCCCGGTTGCGGGCGTCGTCCAGTTCGAGCCCCATCCACTCGAAGCCGGCGCAGACGCGCTCGCGAATCCGCCAGCCGTTCTCGCCGATCCCGCCGCAGAACACCAGGCCGTCCAGGCCGTTGAGGATGGCCGTCATCGCGCCCACCTCGCGCCGGATGCGGTACACGAAGTAGTCCAGCGCCTGCAGGGCCTGCGGGGTCGCCGCCGCCTCCAGTTCGCGCAGATCATGCGAAAACCCGGACAATCCCTTGAGGCCGGACTGCTTGTAGAGGATGTCGGAAATCTGCTGGGCGTTCAGCCCCTCGTGGTCCATGAGGTAGAGCAGGACACCGGGATCCAGCTGACCGCACCGGGTGCCCATGGGCAGGCCGTCGAGGGCCGAGAACCCCATCGTCGAGCCGACGCTCTGGCCGCCGCGCACCGCGCACATGGAGGCGCCGTTGCCGAGGTGGGCGACGATCACCCGCCCGGCCGCGTGATGCGGCGCGATGCGGGCCAGGTCCTGGGTCACGTATTCGTAGGACAGGCCGTGGAACCCGTAGCGCCGCACCCCCTGGTCGTAGTAATGGCGCGGCAACGCGAAGGTGTCGTCGACCCAGGGATGGGCGCGGTGGAAGGCGGTGTCGAAACAGGCCACCTGCAACGCCTCGGGGAACGCCGCGCGGGCCGCCGCCACCCCGGACAGGTTCGACGGCTGGTGAAGCGGCGCCAGCGGATTGAACTGGGCCAGGATCTCCACCGTCCTGTCGTCCAGCACCACCGGTTCGGCGTAGAGCGTGCCGCCGTGCACCACGCGGTGCCCCACCGCGCGGATTTCGATCCCTTCGAACCGGTCCTCCAGGAACGCCAGAATGGCGTCCATGGCGGCCCCGTGATCGGCCACCTCCAGCGCCGCGAACTCCCTGTCGACCAGGGTTTCGCTGGTCGACGCCACCTTCAGGCGCGGCGTCGCGCCCAACCCCTCCAACTGACCCCGCGCCACCTCCTGAAGGTCTCCGTCGCGGCGGAACAACGCGAACTTGATCGACGACGACCCGGCGTTGAGGGTCAGCAGGCGAACGCTCATTGGGCCGTCTCCGCGATCTGTTCGTTCATGGTCCAGGCATGATACAGGGTGGCGACGGCACAGGAGGCGAGGCGCGCGCGGTCATCGTCGGCCCGGCTGGTCAGCATGATCGGCACCTTGGCGCCGAGCACCAGCCCGGCCCCCCCGGCATGGGCCACGAAGGCCAGTTCCTTGGCCAGGATGTTGCCGGCTTCCAGATTCGGCGCCATCAGCACCTCGGCCCGACCGGCGACCAGCGAGGTGATGCCCTTGGTCTGGGCGGCGGCGATGGACAGGGCGTTGTCCATGGCCAGCGGGCCGTCGACGATGCCGCCCCGGATCTGGCCGCGTTCCGCCATCTTGGAGAGGATCGCCGCGTCCAGGGTCGAGCTCATCTGCGGATTCACCACCTCGACCGCCGACAGCACGCCCACCTTCGGCCGGTCGATGCCCAGCGCGCGGCCGAGATCGATGGCGTTCTGCAGGATGTCCACCTTCTCGATCAGGGTCGGCGCGATGTTGATCGCGGCGTCGGTGACCAGGAGGAGATGATCCAGCCCCGGCACGTCCATCACGAACACGTGGGACAGACGGCGCGAGGTCCGCAGGCCGGCCTCCTTGCGCATCACCTGGCGCAACAGGACGTCGGTATGCAGGTGCCCTTTCATGATCGCGTGCGCGTGGCCCTCGATGACCAGGTCGACCGCGCGCCCGGCCGCCGCGCCGTGGTCCCGTTCGGAGATCAGCTCCATGCCCGAGATGTCGGCCCCCAGTTCGTGCGCCACGGCGGCGATCTTCCTGGGGTCGCCGATCAGGATCGGATGGATCAGTTTCTGGCGCGCGCCGAGAATGACCCCGCCCAGGGAATTGGCTTCCTCCGGCGCCACCACCGCGGTCGGGAGCGGGTCGAGGCCCTCACAGGACTCGATCAGCCGCTCGATGTGCTGGTGGCTTTCCACCATCAGGGTCGGCATGTCGCTTGCGTTGAAGGTGATCTTGGTGTCCGGCGCGGTGACCTTGGCACAGCCGGTGCACACCACCACCCCGTCGGCCCGGGTGACCTTGCTGTCCAGCTTGACCAGCCGGTCATCGCCCTTCTCCACCACCTTGACCGACACGGTCACCGCGTCGCCGACCTTCACCCGGTCGTGGAACTCGAAGCTTTGGCCCTGATAGAGGGTCCCCGGCCCGGGCAGGATGTTTCCGAGGACGGCCGAGATCAGGGTCCCGACCCACATGGACGGCGCCACCGGATCGGTGCCGTTGGTGGCCTCGACCCCCTCCCCCGGCAGGTGCACCGGATTGAAGTTGCCGCTGGCGTGGGCGAAAATATACAGGTCGTTGGCGGTCAGGACGCGATTGATCGACGCCTCGTCACCGACCGCGATTTCGTCGTAGGTCTTGTTCTCAAGCATTGTGGAGGACTCCCGTCTGCGCGCGTCCTAGTGCACCGACTCCGAAGCTCGGAGCATTATTTGGCAGGCGTTTTCGAACTTCGAATTCACCGCGCTAGCCGACAATGTTGTATCCGCCGTCGATGAAATGCACCCCGCCGGTCAGGTTGGCCGCCTCGCGGCTGGCCAGGAACACGGCGAAGGCGCCCACGTCCTCGATGGTCGCCAGCTGGTGGGTCGGCGCCTTCTTGGCGGCCTCCTCCATCAGCGTGTCGAAATTGGCGATGCCCGACGCGGCGCGCGTCTTCAACGGCCCGGGCGACAGGGCGTGGACGCTGATCTTCTTGGGCCCCAGCTCGGCCGCCATGTAGCGGACCGCCGCCTCCAGGGCCGCCTTGGCCGGCCCCATCACGTTGTAGTTGTCGATCACCTTGGCGGCCCCGTAATAGGTGACCGTCATGCAGGTGCCGCCGGCCTGCATGTAGGGCTCGGCCCGCCGCACCATGCGGATGAAGCTGTGCACCGAGATATCCATCGAGGCGACGAAGCCATCCCGCGAGCAATCCGTCAGGCGGCCGTGCAGGTCGTCCTTGGGCGCGAAGGCGATGGAATGCAGGCAGGTATCGACCCGTCCCCAGCGTTCGCCGATCGCCCGAAACAGGTTTCGGAGCTCGCCGTCCCGGCGCACGTCCAGCGGCAGGACGATTTCCGCCCCCAATTCCTCGGCCAACGGCCGCACATGGGGCTCGGCTTTTTCATTGAGGTAGGTGACCGCGAGCTGGGCCCCTTGGGCGCGCAGCGCCTTGGCGCAGCCGAACGCGATGGAGTCCCGATTGGCAATCCCGATCACCAGGGCCTTGTTGCCATCCAAGTCGAACACCGGCGCCCCCTTGCGACTCCTCTGCCGCAGTGCAGTATGAACGCTCCGGGTGACGATGCAATGACATCCGTGGGACGGCGCGATGCCAGCGCCGACCGTCACCGCCCCGTTTATCGCGACCGATTATAGCACACTCGCAAACCTCGCAGGTTCGCGTTCAAGCCGGATCCGGCGGCGACCCGTGACAATTCGGCGACTCTTTGGCGTCACTTCGGATAAGTTCATGTTGCAGCGCAAGCCTCGGATGGCCCGCCAAACCCGGACCTGATAGGATTTTGCAAACGGTGGCGATCGGTCGCCGCCGGAGGGGTTTTCGCCTTCATCGAAATCCGGGAGACCTGATCATGGCCGACCGTCCCGTGACCTTCCCGTTCCTGCCGCTCGTCAAACCGCACTCCGAGCACCTGGAGGCCGAGGCGATCCTGGAGACATCGGGGCGGCAGTCGGCCCGCCTGCACGGCATCGCGGCGCGCCGCCTCCAGAAGCTGCGCGAGGCGAACGACACGCAGGCCGAAGCCACCGCCAGACAGATGCGGGACCTGGCGCCGCGGCTGGCCCAGCCCGACGCGTTCCAGGCCTACATGGACTATCTGGTCGACGTGATGCAGCGCCAGGTCCTGTTTCTCGATACCCTGCGCCAGCGCGGCAACAACTTCATCGAACACATCGAAAAGGGCCAGCCGCCGCTGCTCGCCTTCGACTACGAACCGGTGGTCGACGGGCGCGAGCTGGATCGTCCGGCCAACTACAGCCTGGTGCGCATCCTGCCGGGCGAGGATCACGCGCCGACCCGCGAGAGCGGCCGCCCCTACATCATCATCGATCCGCGGGCCGGCCACGGCTCCGGGATCGGCGGCTTCAAGGACCAGAGCGAGGTCGGCTGCGCGCTGGCCGAGGGGCATCCGGTCTATTTCGTGATCTTCACCCCCGACCCGGTGGACGGGCAGAGCATCGGCGACGTGACGGCGGCCGAGGCCACCTTCGTGCGCGAGGTCAAGCGCCGCCATCCCGGCGCCCCGCACCCGATCGTGATCGGCAACTGCCAGGGCGGCTGGGGCGCCATGCTGCTGGCCGCCACCAACCCGGACATCACGGGCCCGGTGGTCGCCAACGGCACCCCGCTGTCCTACTGGGCCGGCGAGGTCGGCAATTCGATGATGCGCTACCTGGGCGGCGTGCACGGCGCCATGGTGCCGATCATGATGCTCAGCGACCTCGGCGGCGGCACCTTCGACGGCGCCAACCTGGTCTACAACTTCGAGAGCCTGAACCCCGGCAACACCTGGTGGACCAAGTACTACAACGCATTCTCCGCCGGTGACGACGAGGCACCCCGCTACCTGGAGTTCGAACGCTGGTGGAGCGGCTTCTACTTCATGTCGGAGAAGGAAATCCGCTGGATCCTGGACAACCTGTTCGTCGGCAACAAGCTGGCGCGCGGCCAGGCGTTCCTGGACGAGCGGACCCACGTGGACCTGCGCAACATCCGCTCGCCGATCATCATCTTCTGTTCGCACGGCGACAACATCACGCCGCCGCAGCAGGCCCTGTACTGGATCCCCGACAACTATCGGAACGTCGACGAGATCAAGGCGCGCGGCCAGCGGATCCTTTACACCCTGCACCCGGACATCGGCCATCTGGGGATTTTCGTGTCCTCCAAGGTCGCCGCCAAGCAGCACAAGGAAATCGTCTCCACCCTCAAGACCATCGAATCCCTCGCCCCGGGCCTTTACGAGATGGTCATCACGGCGGTCGAGGGCGACGGGATGGAGAAACAGTTCACCGTCGCCTTCGAGGAACGCGGGATCGAGGACATCGTGGCCCTGGGCGACGGCCACCGCACCGACGAGCGCGCCTTCGCCTCGGTGTCGCGGACCGAGCTTCTGTCGGCCGAACTCTACGACATCTTCTTCCGGCCGATCATCAAGTCGGCGGTCACCCCGCAGTTCGCCAAGGCGATGGTCGATCAGCATCCGCTGCGTCAGCGGCGCTATTTCTTCAGCGACCAGACCCCCCTGTTCGCCGGCCTTCCCGGGCTGGCCGAGCAGGTGCGCGAGAACCGGCGCCATGCCGATCCGGACAATCCGTTCGTGCAGCTGGAGAGGATCGCCGCCAGGCAGATCGAGCACGGCTGGAACGTGCTGCGCGACCTGCGCAACCTGTGGACGGAGGCCACGTTCTTCGCCCTGTACGACAACCCGCTGTCGCATGCCTACGGCGACTCCCACGCCAACAAGGTGTCCGACGCCCCGATGGAGGACCTGACCTCGCTGCCGGAGGTGCAGCGGGTGCTCGACCAGATCGACAAGGGCGGGTTCGGCGAGGCGTTGATCCGCATCCTGGTCATCCTGGCCCACGAGCACGGCTCGGTGCGCCGCGACCGGCTGGAGAAATCGAACCGCATGCTGCTCGAGATGGAGCCCTTCGCCGGCATGCGGCCGAAGAAGCGCACCCGCATGATCCACGAGCAGTCGATCGCCGCCACCTTCGCGCCCGACGACGCGATCGACGCCCTGCCGGCCATGCTTCCGGATCCCGACGACCGGAAACGCGCCCTCGCCATCGCGGTCGACATCGCCGGGCCGGTGATCGAGATGTCGCCCAAGGTGATCGCCATGTTCGCCCGCCTGGCCGGCGTGCTCGGCGTCCCGGACCCGGCGGCCGGGAAATCCGTGCCGACCACCCCCCGGCGCGTCAAGAAGGCGACACCCGAGGCACCGCCCGAAGCGGCGAGCG
>JANQGL010000172.1 GCA_028277325.1 Magnetospira sp. | reverse complement strand
GATGAGCCGCTTACCGCCCCGGCCCGGCGCGCTCGGCGATCGCGGCCGGCTAGGCCGCGTCGTCGACGCTCACCACCAGGCGCTTGCCACGCAACCAAGATCGGCCGCCTCGAGTCCGCCCTGGCGACGCTCGGCAAGCGCCTGGTGGTGAGCGTCGACGACGCGGCCTAGCCGGCCGCGATCGCCGAGCGCGCCGGGCCGTGGCGGTAAGCGGCTCATCGATCGACCCACCAGGCCAGCAGGCCGCCGATGACCAGCGACAGCGCCACCAGCGCGAGTCCGATCGCCCACCCCAGGCCCGAGTCGGGGCTCGGGATTCCGCCGGTCATTCCGCAGCTCCCGTCCGTCCGGTATCCACCGCCGCCGCCACCGCCACCGGCCGCACCCAGATTGGGGTTGCGCCCAGGGCGAAGGTCTGCCCGGCCCGGGCGAGCAGCAGCGCCGTGCCCATCACCCCGGCGATGGCCCGCGCCGCCGGCGGTGGCACCATGTTGCCGATGCGTTCGCGCCACGCGGTGTGCGAGGTTCCGTCCAGGACCAGGTCCCGGTCCGGGTCGACCAGGCCCTGCAGCGCTGCCAGTTCCAGGGTGGTGAACGGCCGGTGCCAGGTGCCGTCCAGGGCCCGGATGACGCAGACGAGGCGGTCGCCGGCGGCCGGTAGCCAGGCATTCGGCTCAGTTTGACTATTTGCGCAAGTACGCGGGTCGGCGACCGAGAAGTGTCCCCGGTCGTGACGCGCCCCGCCGGTCACCGACTTGGCGGGCTCGCTCCACGGCACAACCCCGTAATGGCCGCCGGTGATGTAGTGGCCGTCCGAACGGTCGATGCCCGGACGCGGGTCGGCGACACAGATGCCGCCCGAACTGGGACCACCGCCGGCGGTGACGGCGGGACAGGAGGTCTCCCATGCGGCGACGCGGCAGACGTTGTTGTGGCGGATGCCTTCAAGTCTTGGGTCGGCCACAGTGAACGGGCCGTTGGTCGGAAACCCTTCGCCGGTCACCGTGCCCGAACGTTCGTCCCACGGACAGACGCCGAGACTTCCCGACCGACGGTCCCCGCACCGGGGGTCCGCGACCCCGAAAGCACCGTTGCCCGTCGCACTGGCTGCGATGACCGCTCCGGCCGCCTCGTCGCAACGGACGATGCGGTATTTCCCACCCGGCCAGTTGCCCGGGCGCGGGTCGGCGACGGAGAACGGCCCGGCCCCCGGCGCCGCCTTGCCGGTGACCGTGGGGCCGACGTCATCCCATATCCGGACCGCGTACTGGCCGAATTCGGCCGATCCCTCCGCCCGCCGGGGATCGGCGACCGAATAGGCGCCGTTGGTCGGTCCGCCGCGTCCGGAGATCGTCGGCGCGCTGTCGGTCCACCGGTTCACCCCGCAGACCCCGCCGTGCATCTCGGGCACAATCAGGTAGTCGCGCAGGACCCCATCCTCGACCACGAGCCGGTTCAGCGACCGCCAGTCCGACCCGGCCTCGACGAAGGCCAGACGGACCCAGGTCTTCCAGGTCAGGCGCGGCACGGCGTGCATCGGTCCGCCGGCCGCGTCGCCGGGAAGGGGCAGGCGCTCCAGCACCTCGCCAACCGCGCGCAGCCGATGCCGTTCCGGCTCGTAGAGGAACGGCGGCACCTTGGCCACATGGCGGGCGACCAGCAGGAAGCGTTTTCTCGACTGCGCCAGGCCGCCCAGTTCCCCGCAGTCGTGGGCGGTGCGCGCCACCGCATAGCCGTGGTGCTTCAGCAGTCCCTCGATGGTGTCGAGCAACGGCGCGCCGCGGGTCGCGATGCGCGGCACGTTCTCCAGCAGCACGAACTCCAGGGGGTCGTCGGCCCAGGCCTCCAGGACGAGCCAGAGACCGCGCACGGTCAGACGGTTCAACGCCTGGTATTTCGCCGAGGTCGAGCGGCGCTCGGACAGCAGCCCGGAGAACCCCTTGCAGGGCGGCGAGGTGAACACGATATGCGGCCGCTCGTCGCCGGCCGCCCGGCGGACGTCGTCCGGAACCGCCTCGCGCCAGCCGGCCGGCGGCTCGCAGCCGTGCCAGTCCCGGTACTGGTCGCGGTCGAACAGGTCGAGCAGCGTTCCCGGCGTCCCGGCCAGACGCGAGAAGTCTCGCACCGCAGCCGGGTCGGCGTCGACTCCGCCGAGGCAGCGGAACCGGGCCCGTGCCGTGCCAACCCGGGCCTGCGCCCGATTGAAGCCGAGGGCGCCGCCGCCGCTGCCGCAGAACAGATGGAAGTGGCGGATTTCATGCATCGCGCGCCCCCCGCGCCGTTTGGACCAGCTCGTCACGGGTCGCGCGGCGGCCGTCGAGTTCCCAGGATGTGAGGTCGGTGCCGGTCGGCGGATTGCCGGCCCAGCGCACCCGGCCCGGGCCCAGGGCGCGCACCGACGCCAGCAGCGGCAGCGCCGGGGCCTCGGCGCGAACGAGGGTCCGGTATACCGCGTCCGGCGCCCCGAACGGATTCCCGGCGGCCGACGATGGGTCGACCACGAGGCGATATCCCCGCCCGCGCTCGGTCTCGATGCCGACGCCGAACGGCGCCAGCTTGCGCCGCAGCCTGTGCAGTGCTTGATGGACGGCGTCCTCGGCGGCGGCCGGTTCGTCGTCCGGATTCGGCCACAGCTCCGCAATCATCTCGGACCGCGAAACCAGCGGCCTCGCCTGAAGGCGGCGCAGAAGGGCCGCCTCGCGGTCGGACAGCGCCACCGCCGGCCGGCCGTCCATCGTCACGCGCCAGGGCGGCCGGATGCTCAGTTTCGGCAGCATGGGGTTGCCTTCGTCTCGGCGCGCGGCAGGTAGGCCCGCCGGTGATGGGCCTCGCAATAGGGGGAGCCGGGGATAGCCGGGGCGCCGCACTTGCAGGATTCGTCGCGGGTCGGCTCGCCGGCGATCCACTGGCAGCGGCGGAAGGCCACCCCCTCGGCGCCGCGCATCGGTCGCCCGCCGCCGCGATAGGTTGCGCGGCCCGAGTCCTTCAGCGCCTCGTGGCGGTGCAACTGGTCGCGCCACCGCGTCATCGCCACCCCCGCGCGTGGGCGAAGAACAGCAGACAGTCCTCGGGTGCCATATCGCGTTCGACCCGCAGAAGCGGGTGTTCCGCGATGTCCTCGGGCATCCGGCCTCGGGCGGCCGCGCCGCACAGGTAGACCGGCACGCCGGCCGCCAGGGCGGCCCGCGCCGGGACGCCCTCGCCGCGGATCCGCAACACCGCGACGTCGGCGGCGGCTGGTCGGTCCACCGGCCGGATGGGAAACGGCGGGTCGGTGACCGGGTGTGTGGAATACACCTTCAGCATGGGCCGTCTCCGGTCCTTATGCGGATGGGGCGGGTCAGGCCGGCCGCCGCGCGCAGGGCGCGGTCCACTTCGTCGATTTCGAGGCGAAGGGACTCCAGTTGGAGCAACAGCCCGCGCGCCTCGGTCACCGTGACCGCGCGACCTCCGGGCCCGGCGGCGTCGAGGGCCGCGCGCAGCCGCTCGGCCAGGTGGCCCACTTCCGCCTGCACGTCCAGGAACTCCCGCGTCAATTCGGCTGGCGGCGGCGGTGTGTCACCGGTCTGCTCGGTCAGCAGGCGGCCGAATATCGCCTGCAGCGGCGCCCGTCGGCCGGTCTCCCGCACATAGGCGACGTCCAGCGCCAGGGCTTGGCGCAGGTCGGGCACGGTCGGGGTCTCGCCGTCCGCCCATTGGTACACCGTGCGCTCCGAGCGCCCGCACAGCGCGGCCGCCGCCGCCGCGCCCAGGATGCCGAGGATTTCGCGCACCGCGCCGGGGAAGGTGTTGGGGTCCGGCCGCTTGGTCATGGCAAGGCACTCCCGTTCGGTGGCCGCGCCGCCGTTGTCCGACCGTCACGACGGGCCCGGCTCAGGCCGTGGCGTCGGGGACGAAGTCCTCGGGCACCAGGCGTTCCAGGGCCGCCAGGGTCCTGTGCGACGGCGCCCAGTCGGGCCGGTCCATGTGGCGCAGGGCGTTGGGCGACAGCCCGGCCGCCCTGGCCATGCCCGACGCGGTGAGTCCCGCCCGGTCCCGGTACGCCCGGACCCGCGCAACCGTGTCTTGGTATTGGGTTTCGAAACGGCTCATGCGGGGATTAAAATCACAGTTGTGTATGATTTGTCAATCGCGAACATCATGCATATTTGAAATCGCAGGACGGTGTGAATCCCTCCATTCTGCGTTCATGTCGAACGCACGGGATCGCGCGGAAAAGCGTCAGCAGGCGCTGACCCGCTTCATGGACCATTACGGCCTGCAGGCGGCCAGTTGGTGCCGTTCGGCCGGACTGTCTCCCAACACGCTCTATAAATTTCTGAGGAACGAGGCGGATTCGTTGTCCTGGGCGACCCTGGACCGGCTGTCGGCGGCCTGCGGCCGGCCGATTGCCGAAATCGTCGGCGAGATCCCGCCCGGCAGCACCGGCGAGGGCGGCCGGGTGCGGGTCGACGAGGATCTGCTGGCCGCCGTGCTCGACTCGGTGGAGCGCCGACTCGACCAGGCCGGCCGGACCCTGGCGCCGCACCTCAAGGCCCGGGTGGTGGCCCTGCTCTACCAGCGCTTCGCCGACGCGGACGAGCCGGTGGACGCCCGCACCGTCGCCGACTATTTGAAGCTGGTGGTGAATCAGTAGTTGCGGACCAAAACCTCGCGGACCGGTGCCCGGCCTCGGGCGCCAGCGGCGATGGAGCGGGGCGCCTGGATGACGTCGACCCGGAACGCCCGCCAAAGGTGCAACACCCAGGGCGTGTGGGCGTTGGACACCATCCAGAGGATCCCCAGCCGGTGCAGTTTGACACAGGTCCGCCACAGCTCCCGGTGCGCCTCCGCGTCGAACCCGTCCGCCGTGTAGCGGGTGAAGTCGGCCCGAGGCTTGTGCTTGATGACGGCATATAGGTTGGCGACTTCCGGGTTGACGTCGCCCACGTAGCCATGGTCCGGCCGCTCGGATAGGAACAGGGCGCCGCCGCCCAGAAATGGTTCGTGATAGCCGCCATACCGATCCGGCATCCGGGCTCGCAACTCGGGAAGAAGTCGGCGCTTGCCCCCCCGGCCAGCGCAGAACGGGTTTAACCATATCGCAACAGGTGATGTTTAATCGGATATGTAGTCACATGCGGGTGTGATGGTTACCATGGATGACGGCACGAAGAAAGACATCGACCTTAAAGTGGAGGAGCTGTTCGCGAGGGCCCGGCCGGTCGGCGGTCACCCGGCGCGGCGCCGTCTGGTCATCGGTTTGGTCATCGCGGCGCTGCTCGTGGCCTCGGCCGTCGGCGGCGTCGCGTTGCTCGGCACCTCGTGGCCCTGGTCGCCGGACGCCCAGGCCGAGCCTCCCGCGCCCGGCCGAACACTCGATCCGCCTGAAAGGTCGTCGCCGGAAACCTTCTCGCGGAGCAACGCCGCCCGGTTTGGAGGCTCGCTGGAAAGCCTGGTCCAGGAAGCCATGGAACGGAACGGGTTCGTGCCGGTCCGCCACGCCGACTGGGCGGCCGACCCCGGGCGGTACGATGGCGACCTGCTGCTGCTCGACGCGCCCTACACCACCATCTACGGCACCAGGGGCCGCACCGAGTTCCTGGCCGTCTCGCCGCGCCTGCCCGGCCCGACCCGCATCGAGGCCAAATGGCAGCAGGTCTCCGGCTCGACCGACGAGAAGCTGCCCTATCTCTACCTCAACGCGGCCGATTTCCCGGAAGCGCGCGTGGTCATCGTCATCGACGGCGGCGGCTGGCGGGACGGGGCCCTGGCCTGGCTGCGCCGCGCCGCCGCCGCCGCGCCGGAGGGCAAGACCATCCGGGTGATGGACCTGGCCGGGTTCCTCGCCTGGGCGAACCGGCTTTAGGGGTGGTTGTCCGCCATGTCGGCCGCCAACTGCTGGCGGACGACGCGCGACTGGAGATGCACGCCGACCGCCACCATCACGAAATGAACGAGCAGAGGGGCCGTGCAAATCAATAAAAACAGAAGATAGTCTTCGCGGGCCGATGAGCCATACCTGCCAAACATATCCATGAAGTCTCCGATTTCCGCATCCAATCTTTTCGAAAAACCGAAGACAATCAGGCGGGACAGCACGGCGAACGCCAGCGCGTTGACGGCAAAGACCCCGAACGCCGGCCCGAGGAAGCGGGTATCGGCCCCGAACCGAAGGCGCGCCAGATACCGCCCTTCCGCTCGGGCATGGAAGTTCGTGCTCACCAGGATGGAAACCCCGGCCGTGACCCCCAGCAGGATGGCCGCCACCAGGGTGAGGTCGTGAAAATAGGCCATGTCGAACGCGACCTTGTAGAACAGGAAGGCCCCGAACGGCCAAATCACGAGAATCGGCATGGCATGGTCTCCGCATGGTTTCCGGCGAGGGACTCCGACCAAATCCGCCCGATTCAACGCCAACATCCCTGAGAAAACAATCGATAAACGTGTGCCAGCAGAGCGTCGCGCCGCGCAAAGACATCAAAGTGTGATTCAATGGTTGACTTAAATCACAGTTACGTATGATGATTGGTGCGCCCAACCAAGGCACCCCTCCCGGTTCCGTGGAGGCCTCCCGCTCCTCGTCCGACGGAGCGAACAACGGACAGGGGCCGCGCGGTCCGGCCCAGCACACCAGGCCCGGCTCGGGGCAAGCCGGGCGCGGCCGCACCTTCCGCCGTCGAAACCGTCCTCCCCGGTTGCGGCGGGTTTTCCCACCTCCGCCGGGGTTCTTCCCCTGACCCCGGCGGAGGCTCCGCGGCGGAGACCGCCAAAACCACAGGGCGCGGAAACGCGGCGCGATGCCGGGACGGCCCGTCCCATACCAAGACCGAACCTACGACATGGGGTCGCTCCGCCCATGGAAGGGGCTGACTGTCGGGAAAGACCGGCCTTCGCAAGGAGTGGCGCATGATTCCACCGGTTCCACCGCCCGCTTCGCCCGGCACCCAGCTCATGGCCGTTCTGCGTGGCCTCGCCGCGGCCAGGAAGCGGGCCGGTCTGACGCAGCACCACGTTGCGGCGCGCGTCGGAACGACGCGCCAGACGGTGACCGGCTGGGAAGACGGCACCCGGGTGCCGTCGGCGGAGAACATGTGCCGCTGGGCCCACGCGCTCGGGGTCGAACTGCGCATCGTCCAACCATCGGAAAAGGAACAGACACCATGACCGAACGCCATTTCGGACTGCCCGCCGTGCCGCCCGCGTCGCGGATCCGACGTCGACGCCGGCTACGCGGCCTCGTCGACCTGGGCCTTGGCGCGACGCTCGCCCTGCTCACCGTCGCCGGCCTGCTCTTGCTCGGCGGCTACGGCGGATAGGGCGGGAGGCGCGACATGAACATTCAGGCAAAGGAATCCACCGGCAGGACCCGCCGCACCGTTGCCACCCACGGGCCGGAACCGGTCGATATTTACGTTGGCGAACGGCTGCTTCAGCTGCGGAAACTCCGGAATGTCTCGCAGGAAAAGCTGGGCGACGCGGTTGGCCTGTCGTTCCAGCAGATTCAGAAGTATGAACGCGGCGCCAACCGAATCAGCGCCTCGACCCTGTTCCGGCTCGCCGAGTTCTTCGACGTGCCGGTGGGCTATTTCTTCGACGGTCTGCGTGACCGGGCGGCCGGTCCGGTTCCGGTCATCGACCACGAGGACCTGCGCACCCTCCATCTGCTGAAACGGTTGTCGCCGACGGTGCGCCAGCGTGTCCGCGCCCTGCTGTCGGCGGTGGCGGGAGACGGCGGCGACCTCGAGCGAGAGACCGGCCCTCTGACGGGGGCGCCGACATGAAAAAGGTCGCCACCATGGCCGCCGAGGCGGTCCAGGTGGCCGCGATGGCGCCTCTGCTGCCGTCGCCGGCCGGGGGCGGTCACCAGTGAAATCCTGGCCCGTCATCTGGTCGCCGGAGATGGTGCGCGCCCACTTCGCGAACCGCAAGCGCGTGACCCGGCGCATCCCGACTCCGATGTGGAGGCGGGTGGCCGATGCCTTCGCCGCCGTGGAAGACGTCTATCTCTGGGGGCGGGAGACTTGGCAGGCCCTGTCCTTCGGCGACGACCTGCCGACCAGGAACTACGGGTCCGCCGACTTCCGCTACGCCGCGACCGATGCGTTCGGAGCGTCGGACATCGGGGTGCGCGGCTACCCTTGGCGCCCGTCCATCCACATGCCGCGCGCCGCCTCGCGGCTCACCCACCGGGTGACGGACGTCCGTGTCGAGCCGCTGCAGGCCTGCGGCAACGCCGACGCCCTCGCCGAGGGCATCGACCGTCGGGCACGCGGCGACCTGCTGGAAATGCGCGATTATCGCTACCCGTCGACCCTCGTCTATCGGGTCGAGTGGACGCCGGTCGACAGCTACCGCTCACTTTGGAATTTCCTGCACGGCGCCAAGGCGGGCGAGACCTGGGCCGATAACCCGACGGTCTACGTCATCGCCTACGAGACCCTGTTTCGGAACATCGATGGGGCGTTGTGATGTGGAACTCGTGCAACAAAATGCAACGGCTTGAAAACAGTCTCCGGATGCGCGGATTGGACCCGGATAATCTGTCCCTGAAAGACCTCGCGATTGTCTTGAGGCAGCGCCGCATAAGCGATAGGCGGTTGAATCCCATCGTTTGGACGCTGGTGAGTGTGCTCGAACCGCCCGGATGCGAAATGACGCATTGTAAGCATTACGGGAATTCCGCCGCCCCGATGAACTGCTCCGAGGGGCGGATACCGGGCGGATGCGGAATCCTGAAAGACTACCGGCGTCGGAAAAAGAACCGGGATGCAAATGCCGGCACCGGCCCGAGAGCCCTCCCGAAATCCGGTGGCATTTCGCCATGAGCCCGTCCGCTCCGATCCTGCTGGTCTGCGGCCTCGGCCGCTGCGGCACGTCGCTCGCCATGCAGATCCTGGAGGCCGGCGGGATGCCGGTGACCGGGGAATGGCCGGCGTTCGGAGCGTCGGAGATGGGGCATTCGCGCTTCGATCCCGACTGGCTGGTCCGACGGGAAGGCCATGCGGTGAAGCTGCTGGATCCGCATCGGGTTCGGCTGCCGGCCGGCTCCCGATTCGAGGCCCTCTGGTTGGACCGTCATCCGCGCGAACAGGCCCGTTCTCAGGCAAAGATGATGTCGACCTTTTTCGGCGTGCGACCAACCCGCCAGGACATTCGAGCCCTGGAAGTCTCCTTGCGCCGCGACCGGAAGGCCGCCATGAGCGGCCTGGCCCGCGCCTGTGTCCGCGTCCTGCGCCTGCGATTCGAGCGCATCCTGTCGGAGCCCATCGTCGCCGCGCACTTGGTTTGCGGCTTCGCCGGCCTGCCGGCCGATAGGGTCGAGGCGATGGCCGGGGCGGTTCGGACCCGCCCGCCGGAATGCCGGCCGGACTTCGCGGTGGAGTGCGCACTCCTGGGCGAGCGGAAGACCTGACCGTGCGGCTCGGCGTCCCCATCCCCGGACCCCGTGAGGGCCCCGCCTGGCCGGCCGTGCTCACCCCGCGGACGTTGGCCCGTTATCTCGATTGCAGAACTTTCCGAGGATCGCAACGGCAGTCCCGCGACCGGGGAGCTATGACCGCATGACGGACTTCGCAGGCCTGCCCGACATTCTCACGGAGGAGGAAGCCGCCGAGGCGCTGCGCATGGCGAAGCGGGACCTGCAGCTGGCGCGCCGGGCGGGTGAGATAACCTATGCGCGACTCGGCAAGAGGAAATATCGTTATCGGCCGGAATGGCTCAGGGAGTACGTGGAGAGGAACAAGGTATGCGCGGCAGTGGTGACGGCGCCGGCGGTGCCGGAGAAGGTGGCAAGCTCTACATCGTCGGGGACTTCTGGCTCACCCGCCGGGGCCATTCCCCCCGCTACTACATCGCCTGGCACGACAAGCGGTCCGGAGGCCGACGCTCTAAGTCGACTGGCACGTGTGACTTTCAACAAGCCCAGCAGATCCTCCTCGACCACGCACTGAAGCATACCCGCATCCGCGATGTCGACCCCTCCGACCTGCGGCTGGAGACGGTCTGGCTGCGCTACTACGACGGTCACGCCAAGGACATCGCTTCTGAGGAAGCGGCGCGCATCGCGCTCGCCTACTTCACCGATTTCTTCGCCGGTGACACCATTTCCGAGCTGACGCCAGAGCGCCAGGAGGAGTTCCACGCCCACCTGCGCAAGCTCGGTCTGTCGGAAGGCTACATCAGCCGCATCCTGTCCGTGGGCCGGGCGGCGCTGAACTGGGCCTGGAAGCGCGGCATGGTCCGCTCGGTGCCTTTCGTCGCCGATGTCCAGACCTCGGAGGACCGGCGCCAGGCGCCGCCCAGGGGACGCCCCCTGACGCTCGAGGAGTTGGGTCGCCTGTTCGACGCGGCCACGTCCGCGCACCTTCTGATGTTCCTGCGAATCGCGCTAAACACCCTGTCCAGGCCGGGCGCCATCCTGGACCTGCGGCGCCCGCAGGTGGACTTCGACAACCGCCTAGTCGACCTCAATCCGGAGGGTCGCCGGCAGACCAAGAAGTACCGCCCCATCGTGCCGCTGACCGACTCCCTGCTGCCCTTCCTGCGCGCGGCGCCGGACCTCTATGAGAAACGGCGCAACGGCCGGATCCTCGGCTGCTGGCCCCTGGAGCATTTCGTGACCTGCTACGGTAAGCCGCTGGCGAGCATCAAGAAGGCCTGGTGCACGGCCCGCAAGGACGCCAAGCTGGACAAGGCGGTGACCCCCTACTCCATCCGTCATACCCTGGGCCGCGAACTGCGCCGACGGCGCGTGCCGGCGGCGGAAATCTCCATCCTGCTGGGCCACATGCCGGTGGACGTCAAGCGCACCGACCTCACCTACAGCCCCTTCGACCCCGACTATTGCCAGGCCACCAAGAAGGCCATCGAAGCCGTCTGTGACGACCTGCAACGCCACACGGCCCGCCGGGTTTCAGCGGCGCAAAGTGCAACCTTAGTGCAAGTACAGGACCACCCCACCGGCCAGCCACCCGCCTGAAGAACGGAAAACCCCCTGGTTTCCCAGGGGGTTTTCATGGTGGGCGTGACTGGGATTGAACCAGTGACCCCTACGATGTCAACGTAGTGCTCTCCCGCTGAGCTACACGCCCCTGTGCGGTGCCTTGCGGGCGCCGCGCGAAGACCGGCTATTTAGCGTCAAACGGCGAGCGACGCAACCGTTCTGTCGCTCCGCCGGCGGCTCCGGCGACGCGATCGCTTGAATGCGGCGCCCGGGACGTTTAAGTCGAAGGATTAAAGGGTCCCGCCCGTGTTCCGGAGTCCGCCGTGTCCGATGATCCCCCCGCCGACTCGCCCCTGGGTACGCCGCCCATCGACCCGGCCTTCGAGGTCGCGCGGCCGCACGGCACGACGGCGCCGATCCTCCTCGCCTCGCCGCACAGCGGGCGCGTCTATCCGGCCAACTTCGTGGAAAGCGCCCGGCTCGATCCGGTGACCCTGCGCCGCTCCGAGGACGCCTTCGTCGACGAGCTCTACGCGGGCGCCGTCGAGCTGGGCATCCCGATGATCCGGGCCCATTTCCCGCGCGCCTACCTGGACCCCAACCGGGAGCCCTGGGAGCTCGATCCCGACATGTTCGACGGACCGCTGCCGCGCCACGTGAACGCCGATTCGCCGCGCGTCGCGGCCGGACTCGGCACCCTGGCCCGGGTGGTCACCGACGGACAGGACATCTATCGCCACAAGCTGCCGTACGCCGAGGCCGAGTGGCGGGTGCGCACCTATTACGATCCCTATCACGCGGCGCTGCGCGGCCTGATCGACGAGACCCGGCGGCGGTTCGGCTATTGCCTCCTGATCGATTGCCACTCCATGCCCTCGGTCGGCGGACCGATGGATGCCGACCGCGGCCGCCGGCGGGCCGACTTCGTGCTCGGCGACTGCCACGGCACGTCCTGCGCCGGCGCCGTGGTGCACGCCGTCGAACAGACGCTGAACCGACTCGGCTATCGGGTCGGCCGCAACATTCCCTATTCGGGCGGTTTCACCACCCGCCACTACGGATCCCCTCACACCGGGATCCACGCCCTTCAGGTGGAGGTCAACCGGGACCTGTACATGGACGAGAAGGCGATCACCCGGAACGCCAACCTGCCGCGGCTGCGCGAGAACCTGACCGAGCTGGTCCGCCAGCTGGCGGGCCTGGACCCGGGCGGCCTGAGACCGACCCACCGGACTCCGTGACCGCCGATGCGCCGTCCGTTTGCGCGGCGGCTCTCCCCGGGTTGCCGGTTTCGGTGTATAACCGGCCCGACCCGCAAACGACGGCCTTGCCGATGCTGAGAATCAAACACCCCCGCGACGTGATCCACCGCAAGGCCCTGATGGCCGAGCTGGAGTCCGTCGCCGCCGCGTCCGGGGGACGGCCCAGGCGGCACGACCTTCTGAACTGCCTGAAGATCCGTCTCAACGAAGGGCGCGACCTGCTGCGGCGGCGGTTCGAGGCCGGCCAGATCGACGGCATGGAGTTGGTCCACGCCAGCGCCTACCTGATCGATCAGGTCGTCCGCGGCATTTTCGACTTCACCCTGCGCCACGTCTATCCGATGGTCAATCCGACCAAGGGCGAGCAGCTCGCGGTGGCCGCGGTGGGCGGCTACGGACGCGGCGAACTGGCCCCGCAATCGGACGTCGACCTGCTGTTCCTGCTGCCCTACAAACAGACTCCGCACGGCGAGCAGATCATCGAGTACATGCTCTACACGCTGTGGGACCTGGGCCTCAAGGTGGGCCACGCCAGCCGCTCCATCAACGACTGCATCAAGCTGGCCCGCCAGGACGTGACGATCCGCACCTCGCTCCTGGACGCCCGCGACCTGTGGGGCGACCGCGCCCTGTTCGAGGCCTTCGTCAAGCGGTTCAAGGCCGACGTCGTGCAGGGCAACGGCCTGGAGTTCGTGGAGGCCAAGATGGCCGAGCGCGGAACCCGCCATGACCGGATGGGCGACGCCCGCTACGTGGTCGAGCCCAACGTCAAGGACGGCAAGGGCGGCCTGCGCGACCTGCAGACCCTGGTCTGGCTCATCAAGTTCCTGTACGGCAAGGAATCGTTCAGCGACCTGGTCAAGGCGGACCTACTCAGCGCCGCCGACGCCCGGGCCTTCGAGAAGGCGTTCCGGTTCCTGTGGACGGTCCGCTGCCACCTGCACTACATCACCGACCGCCCGGAGGAGCGCCTGACCTTCGACGTGCAGCGCCAGATCGGCGCCCGCATGGGCTACCGGGACCGCGCCGGGGTGAGCGGAGTCGAGCGGTTCATGAAGCACTACCTGCTGACCACCAAGCAGGTCGGCGACCTGACCCGCATCATCAGCGCCAACCTGGAGGCCCAGCACCGCAAGCGGCGGCCGCTGATCAACGTTTCCGGGCTGTCGTTCAGCAAGAGGATCGGGACCGACTTCCGGCTCGACGGCGGCCGCCTGACGACCCAGGACGCCGCGGTGTTCGAGCGCGATCCGGTCAACCTCCTGCGCCTGTTCCACGTCGCCCAGGACATGGAACTGGACATCCATCCGCGGGCCCTGCGCGCCGTCACCCTCAACCTGAAGCACCTGAACGCCGAGGCCTGCGGCGACGCCGAGGCCAACCGGCTGTTCCTCGACATCCTGACCTCCCGCAAGGACCCGGAGCTGGCCCTGCGCCGGATGAGCGAGGCCGGCGTGTTCGGCAGGTTCGTGCCCGATTTCGGGCGCGTCGTCGCCCAGATGCAGTACGACATGTACCACGTCTACACGGTCGACGAGCACACCATCCGGGCGATCGGCATCCTGTCGCGGATCGAGAACGGCGAATTGACCCGGGATCATCCGACGGCGCATCAGGTGGTGCGGGACGTGCAGTCGCGGCGCGCCCTCTACGTGGCCGTGCTGCTGCACGACATCGCCAAGGGCCGCGGCGGCGACCATTCCGAACTGGGCGCCAAGGTGGCCCGCAAGCTGTGCCCGCGGTTCGGCCTCGCGGCCGAGGAAACGGAAACCGTCGCCTGGCTGGTGCTCTACCACCTGGCGATGAGCCGCACCGCCTTCAAGCGCGACATCCACGACCCGAAGACGGTCGCCGACTTCGTGCGCCTGGTCAAGTCGCCGGAGCGCCTGCGCATGCTGCTGGTGCTGACCGAGGCGGACATCCGGGCGGTCGGCCCCGGGGTGTGGAACAACTGGAAGGCCGGCCTGCTGCGCGAGCTGTACTACAACGCCCAGGAGGCGATCTTCGGCGGCATCCCGGCGACCCGGCGCCAGGAGCGGGTCAACCGGGCGGTCGCCAAGGTGCACGAGGGCCTGGCCGACTGGCCGCCCGAGCAGGTGGAACGCTTCCTGGCGCTCGGCTATCCCAACTATTGGCTGGGCGTCGACACCGACACCCTGGTCCATCACGCCGAGCTGATCCGCGAAGCCCAGTCGAAGGGTCTGCGCCTGCACATCGAGACGCGGGCCCGCCAGGACATGGGGGCGACCGAGATCACCGTCTACGCGGCCGACCATCCGGGCCTGTTCTCGCAGATCACCGGCGGCATGTCGCTGGCCGGGGTGTCGGTGGTGACCGCCAAGATCTTCACCCTCGCCGACGGCATGGCGCTCGACACCTTCCTGGTGGTCCGCGCCAACAACGGCCCGATCACCGAGCGGGCGGAGTTGCAGCGCCTGTGGCAGCGCCTGACCACGGTGCTCGAAGGCCGGGTCCACGTGGCGCGCGAGCTGGCCAGCCTGCGCGAAAACGCCCTGCCCAGCCGCACCCGGGTGTTCGAGGTCACGCCCAGGGTGCTGATCGACAACAACGCCAGCCACGATCACACGGTGATCGAGGTCAACGGACGCGACCGGGTCGGCTTCCTCTATGACATCGCCTCGGCCCTCACGTCGCTGAACCTGCAGATCGCCCGCGCGCATATCTCGACCTACGGCGAACAGGTGGTCGACGTGTTCTATATCAAGGACCTGTTCGGCCTCAAGATCGACAACGGGTCGCGCCTCAAGCGCATCCGGGCGGCCCTGGAGACCGCGATCGCACCGCCGGGCCGATCCCGGTCATGACCCTGCTGCGCGCCTTCACCACCATCGGCGGCCTGACCATGGTCAGCCGGGTGCTCGGGTTCGCGCGCGACATCCTGATCGCCGCGGTCTTGGGCGCCGGCATGGTCGCCGACGCCTTCTTCATCGCCTTCAAGCTGCCCAACCTGTTCCGGCGCCTGTTCGCCGAGGGGGCGTTCAACGCCGCTTTCGTGCCGCTGTTCGCCGGCCGCCTGGAGGAGGCCGGAAAACCGGCCGCCGCCCTGTTCGGGCGGCAGGTCTTCGCGGCCCTGCTGTGGGTGCTGCTGGTCCTGGTGGTGGCGATGGAACTCGCCATGCCCTGGGTGATGCAGGCGGTGGTGCCGGGATTCCTCGACGCGCCCGAGAAGTTCGACCTGACGGTGACCCTGACCCGGATCACCTTCCCCTACCTGCTGTTCATAGCCCTGGTGTCGCTGCTCGGCGGGGTGCTCAATTCGCTGCTCCGCTTCGCCGCCGCCGCGGCGACGCCGATCCTGCTCAACCTCTGCCTGATCGGCGCCCTCCTGAGCGCCGCGCCGTTCCTGCCCACCCCCGGCCACGCCCTCGCCTGGGGGGTGTTCGCGGCCGGGATCGCCCAGTTCCTGTGGCTGTTGTGGGCGGCCCGGCGGGCCGGCTTCGTGCCGCGCCTGATCGCTCCGGTGTGGAACGACGACGTGCGGCTGCTGGTGCGCCGGGTGATCCCGGGGGCGATCGGCGCCGGCATCTATCAGGTCAACCTGGTGGTCGACATGATCCTCGCCTCCCTGCTGCCCGAGGGGTCGATCTCGTACCTGTTCTTCGCCGACCGGATGACCCAGCTGCCGCTCGGGGTGATCGGGGTGGCGGTCGGGACGGCGCTGCTGCCGATGCTGTCGCGGCAGGTGCGGGCCGGCGACATGGCGGCGGCGACCGACAGCCAGAACCGGGCCCTGGAAGTCACCCTGCTGCTGACCCTGCCGGCGGCGGTCGCCTTGGCGGTGATTCCGGAGCCGGTGATCGCCGCCCTGTTCCAGCGCGGCGCGTTCGGTCCCGAGGCCGCCGAGGCCACCGCCTGGGCGCTGACGGCCTATGCCTTCGGCCTGCCGGCCTACGTGCTCAACAAGACCCTGACGCCCGGCTTCTTCGCGCGCGGCGACACCGCGACGCCGATGAAGATCGCCGGCGCGGCGATGCTCGCCAACATCGCCTTCAACCTGCTCCTGATGGGACCGTTCCTGCACGTGGGCCTGGCCATGGCGACGGTGATCTCGGCCTGGATCAACACCGCCCTGCTGGCCTGGATCCTGCGCCGGCGCGGCCACCTGACGCTGGACGCCCGGCTGCGCCGCCGGCTGCCGCGCATCGCCCTCGCCTCGGCCGGAATGGGCGGCGGCCTGTGGATGCTGCAGGGTCCCCTGGCGTCCTGGCTGGCCGGTGACGAGCTCGCCCGGATCGGCGCCGTGGCGGTCCTGGTCGCGGCCGGCCTGATCGCCTTCGCGATCCTGGCGCTGGGCTTGAGGGCGGTCCGGCCGAGCGACCTGAAGGGCTTGACCCGCCGCGCCTAGAGGCGCCATAAACCCTCGCGTTTTCAGGGTCCACACCTGAATGATCGAGAGGACTTTCCATGAACCGCATCTTCTCCGGCGTGCAGCCGACCGGCAACCTGCACCTGGGCAACTACCTGGGCGCGATCCGCAACTGGGTGCGCCTCCAGAACGATTTCGACTGCATCTTCTGCGTGGTCGATCTGCATGCCATCACCACCTGGCAGGACCCGGCGGCGCTGCGCCATTCCACCCGCGAGGTGGCGGCGGCGATGATCGCCGCCGGGGTCGATCCGAACCGGAACATCATCTTCCATCAGAGCGCCAACCCGTCGCATGCCGAGCTGGCCTGGGTGTTCAACTGCGTGGCCCGCATGGGCTGGCTCAACCGGATGACCCAGTTCAAGGAGAAGGCCGGCAAGAACCGCGAGAACGCCTCGGTGGGCCTGTTCGCCTACCCCAACCTGATGGCGGCCGACATCCTGGCCTACAAGGCGACCCACGTGCCGGTCGGCGAGGACCAGCGGCAGCACCTGGAACTGACCCGCGACATCGCCCAGAAGTTCAACCACGACTTCGGGGTCGAGTTCTTCCCGATCGTCGAGCCGCTGATCCAGGGCGAAGCGACGCGGGTCATGAGCCTGCGCGACGGCAGCAAGAAGATGAGCAAGTCCGATCCCTCGGACATGAGCCGCATCAACATGACCGACGAGGCCGACGCCATCGCCCAGAAGATCCGCCGCGCCAAGACCGACCCCGAAGCCCTGCCGGGCCCCGGCGTCCTGGAGGGCGAGGCCAAGGCGGAGCTGGAGGCGGCGCGGCCGGAGGCCGTGAACTTGCTGCGGCTCTACTCGTCGCTGACCGACAAGAGCCTGGCCGACACCCTGGCCGAGTTCGAGGGCGCCCAGTTCTCGCACTTCAAGCAGGTCCTGACCGACGTCGCGGTCGCGGTCTTAGGGCCGATCGGCGCCGAGATGAAGCGCCTGACCGACGACCCCGGACACGTGGACGGCGTGCTGGCCAAGGGCGCCGAGCGGGCGCGCGAGATCACCGAGCCGATCCTGAAAGAGGTCTGGGACATCGTGGGCTTCCTGCGGACCCGCGGCTGAGCCCCTCGGCGCCGGCGGAAGCTCTGGCGCAAAAGCGGTGCAGCAGGGCAACAGTCCAGGTAATTCTTGAAATCCGGGCAGGAATTCCCGCGACAAGCATTGGCGCACGCGCGCGGTGCAAGTAGTCTCGGCGTCGGTTTACCGCCGTATCTTGCGGCGGCACGCCGAGAAAAAGACTCCAAACGTGCTCAGTAGAGGTCCCGCGCGAGCCATGACGCCGCGGCGCCATCAAGACAGTCTGTAAGGCGGGCGGCCGTGCAGATCTACCTGCCCATCGCCGAGCTTTCGGTCAACGTCTTCTGGCTGCTCGGCCTCGGCGGTGTGATCGGCTTCCTGTCGGGCATGTTCGGGGTTGGCGGCGGCTTTCTCATGACCCCGGCCCTGATCTTCATCGGCGTGCCGGCGCCGGTCGCGGTCGGTACCGAGGCGAATCAGATCGTCGCCTCCTCGGTCTCCGGCGTGCTGGCGCCGGCACGCCGATGAAGATCAGGGCCGGGGTCATGAGAAAGCCGCCGCCAACCCCGAACATGCCCGACAGGA
>JANQGL010000117.1 GCA_028277325.1 Magnetospira sp. | reverse complement strand
GAGCGCCGCCGCCAGGGCCCGGTCGGTCGCCAGACCGGCCTCCGGACAGCGCAGCACCTCCTGCAGCAGCACCAGGTCGGGCGCCAGGCCGCGCAGCGCCCCGGCCATCAGCGGCAGGCGGCGGCGATAGTCGCCGTCGCCCTTCCAGGTGTTGAGGGTGACCACGCGCAGGCGTTCCATGCTCCGACCGTACACCGTGCGCCGGGCCGGCGGCGCGGTTTCACATTTTTTTCATGATCGGCGGGACCCCGGGTTCGGCATTCTCCGGCCATTTGGGAGGCAAGGGACCGGGTCCATGACATCGGAGAAGACCCTGGGCGAGGCGCCGTTGATCCATCCGACGGCCGAGATCCGCGACTGCACCTTCGGGCGCTACGTGGAGGTGGGGGCGCGCACCAGACTCGCCGAAACCACGCTCGGCGACTATTCCTACGTGGTCGAGGACTGCGACGTCATCTACGCCGAGATCGGCCGGTTCGCCAACATCGCCGCCCAGGTGCGGCTCAACCCGGGCAACCATCCGACCTGGCGGGCCTCGCAGCATCACTTCATGTATCGGTCGCGGATGTACGGCCTGGGCGACGACGACGCGGCGTTTTTCCAGTGGCGGCGCGAGCGGAAGGTGACCATCGGCCACGACACCTGGATCGGCCACGGAGCGACGGTGACCGCCGGGGTGACGGTGGGCGCCGGCTCGGTGATCGGCGCCGGCGCCGTGGTGACCCGCGATGTCGCGCCGTATGCCATCGTCGGCGGCGTGCCGGCGCGGGTGATCCGCCGCCGCCACGACGAACGCACCGCCGAACGCCTGATGGCGCTCGCCTGGTGGGACTGGAGCCACGACACCCTGCGCGAGCGGCTCGGCGACTTCCGCGCCCTGTCGGCCGAGGCGTTCCTCGAGAAGTACGAAACGCCGTGACGATACGAAGCTTCTTGCGACGCCGCGTCGGGCGGCGTCTGGTGTGGGCGGTGGCCGCGGCGCTGTGTCTGCCGGCCGGGCGCCCGGCCGCGGCGGCGGACATCGCGGCGCTCAGCTTCGGCCTGATCTCCACCGAGTCGGCACAGGGACTCAAGGAGAGCTTCGGGCCGTTCCTGGCCGACATGGAACGGGCGCTCGGCCTGCCGGTGACGGCGTTCTTCGCCTCCGACTACGCCGGGGTGGTGGAGGCGATGCGGTTCGGCAAGGTGGACGTCGCCTGGCTGGACAACACGTCGGCCATGGAGGCGGTCGACCGGGCCGGCGGCGAGGTGTTCGCGCGGACCGTCGACCTGGCCGGCCGGACCACCGACCACGCGGTGCTGATCGTCCGCAAGGACAGCGGCCTGACCTTGGCCGACGTGGTCCGCTGCGACGGCAGCCTGACGTTCGGCAACGGCGATCCCAACTCCACCGCCGGCAACCTGGCGCCGGCCTATTTCGTGTTCGCCATGCACCGCATCGACCCCGCCACCTGCTTCAGGCGGATGACGCTGACCAACCACGAGGCCAACGCCCTGTCGGTGGCCTACGGCCGGGTCGACGTGGCGACCGGCAGCGAATGGGTGCTGACGGGCCGCCTGGCGCGCGCCCGTCCGGAAGTGGCGGAGCGGCTCGAGGTCATCTGGAGCTCGCCGCCGATCCCCTCCGATCCGATCCTCTGGCGCAGCGACCTGCCGCGGGCCATGAAGGACCGGATCTTCGCGTTCTTCCTGCAGTACGGGCGGTTCGGCGACCTCGACCGGGTCCGGCGCGAGCGCGAGGTGCTGGCCGAAACCGGCAGCGGCTGGGCACCGTTCCAGGTGTCCGACGACCGCCAGCTGATCCTGGTCCGGCGGCTGCGGATGCTGCGCGACCGGCGGCGGATCGACAACGATCCGGACCTGACCCTGCGCGACAAGATCGACCGGGTGACCCGCCTGGAACTGCGCATGGAAGACCTGGAACTTTGGTCGGAAATCACCGGGTTCCGCGGATCGGCCCGTTAGGGCCTGCCGCCGAGGCCCCGACATGAGTGCCGACAGGCCCTGACGCGACCCCGGTCAGGCCGCCAGCCGCCCGGCGACGATGGCGGCGGTCAGGATCAGTCCGAAGTCGCGGTTCGACTTGAACTTGGCGAGGCAGTCGCGCGGCCTGTTCAGGTCCACGTCGAGGATCTGCCAGGCCAGGTGCCCGGCGGCGATCGCCAGGCCGACCCAGAACGGCCAGCCGAGCCCGGCCAGGGCGCCGGCGGCGCCGACGAGGAGGACGGTCGCCGAATAGAACCCCGCGAACCAGGCCTTCGAGGCGTCGCCCAGCTTGAGGGCCAGCGACTTCACCCCGACCAGGATGTCGTCTTCCTTGTCCTGATGGGCGTAGATGGTGTCGTAGCCCAGGGTCCAGAAGACGCCCGCCGCGTAGAGCACCAGGGCCGGCGCGTCGAGGCCGCCGTGCACCGCCGCCCAGCCGACCAGGGCGCCCCAGTTGAAGGTGAGGCCGAGGAAGGCCTGCGGCCAGTAGGTGATCCGCTTCATGAACGGATAGGTGAACACCAGGAGCAGGGAGGCGGCGCCGATCCCGATGGCGAACAGGTTGAGCTGCGCCAGCACCGCGAGGCCCAGCATGAGCTGCAGGAACAGGAACGCGAAGGCCTGCCGGATGGAGATCGCGCCGCTGACCAGGGGGCGGGTGGCGGTGCGCGCCACCTTGCCGTCGAAGTCGCGGTCGGCCAGGTCGTTCACGATGCAGCCGGCGCCGCGCATGATGATGGCGCCGATGGCGAACAGGACCATCAGCCGCCCGTCGGGCCAGCCCGGGGACGCCAACGCGGTGCTCCACCAGCAGGGCAGCAACAAGAGCCAGGTGCCGATCGGCCGGTCGAGCCGCATCAGGCGCAGGTAGGGCCGTGCCGCGCTGGGCGCCCAGCGGTCGATCCAGGAATCGCTCGGGATGTCGGTCGCGGCTGAACTGGTCATGGTTCCTTTATTAGCATTGCTCGATGCTGGAAAAAAGCGTCCGGGATGCGCCGGAGCGCGACGATGAGGGTGCGCATGAGGGCGGACCAGGACGGAAAGACGTGATAGGCGGTGATGGTCGCCAGGCGGGTGAACATTCGGATGCGGGCGCGGAGTCGCTGGCGGGCCTGTTGCCACGCGGTCTCGATCAGGTCGCAGCCGGTGTGCAGCGCGAAGGCCAGCAGGTTGAGCACGACCGGCAGGCTGGCCGGCGACCGTCCGCGGCCCGGCCCCTCCGTCAGCGCCGCGATATGCTCTTCGAGCCACCTCACCAGGAGGGTGACTCACATCCCGTGTCCCGTGCCCAAGACGTTCAGATCATAATGAGAACTGCTGATCGCATGATCCGGCGACGCCCTTGCGGAACGGAGCCGCGCCGCAGGCCGTCGGACGAGGGTCGCGGACTTGATCCTCTCCGATGAAACGACAGACCGTTGGGCACCTGTCGATTTCGCGGCGAGCCCGGACGCATCCGACGCCTTCGCCAAATCAAGTTGCGAAGCCAAGACAAAGAAGCCACCATAAATAGAGAAAGGACTCAAGCTACATGAATCGCCCGGCCAGGACGGATTTATGATGCAATGTTCCTTCCCTTAACGCACAGAGTTTTTGAACTTAGCGTTTGACGACTTCCTAACCGATAGTATAGTAGCAATGGAGGCAACGTACCATAGATTCTTTTATCAGGGAATCCTTCAATAACGATCCCGGTCGAAGCCGCATGCGGTCGCCGGAACCACCTTCGGAGGGCCAAACGGATGACAACGACAAGCAGCCTCTCGCTGCAATACGAACTCGGCAAGCGATTGAATTTCCTCGATATCGATGACACGGCACGAAAAAACTTGCGGGACTTCGCCCCGACCGTCGAAAGAAACATCGACTCCATTCTCGACGGGTTCTACCAAAAGGTTCGTTCCGAACCGGAGGTATACGCGCTGTTTTCGAGTCCGGATCGGGTTCAGCACGCGAAAACCAGGCAGCGCGAGCATTGGGTCAACAACATCCTGAGCGCCCGGTTCGACGACGACTACATCCGCCAGACGGTGCGCGTCGGCCAGATTCACGAACAGGTGGGCCTCGCCTTCCAGTGGCACATCGGCGGCTACGGGCACATCGTCATGTCGATGATCGGCCTCGCCGTTCAGGCCTATCGCAAGGATCCCCATAAACTGGCCGGGGTCGTGCAGTCGATCGTCAAGGCGGTCCTGCTCGATCTCGACCTGCCGATGTCGGTGTTCATCGATTCGACCCGCAACCGATTCGAACAGAAACTGGCCGGCCACGCCGAAAAGTTCGAATCCAGCGTCCACCGGATGGTGGAGATCGTGTCGTCGGCATCGACCGAACTGCAATCCACCTCCCAGTCCATGGAAAGCACCGCGCGCGACACGTCGCAACGCGCCACCGCCGTCGCGGCGGCGGCCGAGGAGGCCTCGGCCAATGTGCAGACGGTGGCCTCGGCGGCCGAGGAACTCGCCGCGTCGATCGGCGAAATCACCTCCCAGGTCGCGCAATCGACCCAGATTGCCGCCGAGGCGGCCGCCGAGGCGGAGCGCACCAACGAACAGGTGCGCGGCCTCGCCGAGGCGGCCCAGAAGATCGGCGACGTGGTCAACCTCATCAACGACATCGCCAGCCAGACCAACCTGCTGGCCCTCAACGCGACGATCGAGGCGGCACGCGCCGGCGAGGCCGGCAAGGGCTTCGCCGTGGTCGCCTCGGAGGTCAAGAACCTGGCCAACCAGACCGCCAAGGCGACCGAGCAGATCGGGGCGCAGATCGCCGGCATCCAGTCGGCCACCCAAAACGCCGTCGAGGCCATCCAGGGCATTACCGAAACCATCGGCCGGATCAGCGAGATCAGCTCGGCGATCGCGGCGGCGGTCGAGCAGCAGGGCGCCGCGACCCAGGAAATCGCCCGCAACGTGGAACAGGCGTCGGCCGGCACCAGCGAGGTCACGTCGCATATCGTCGAGGTCACCTCGGCGGCCGACGAAACCGGAGAATCGGCCGGTCAGGTCCTGCAGGCCGCATCCGAACTCTCGGTGCAGGCGGAAAACCTGAATGGCGAGGTGACCCGCTTCCTGCACGAGCTGCGCACGCTCTGACGGCGGCCGCCGCCTACAGCCGGCGGAGCACGCCGGGGACCGCCTCCGGCAGGTCCTCCGCGATCAGCCCGCGGCCCAGCGCCCGGGCCGCCCGGCCGTGAATCCAGGCCGCCGAGGCCGCCGCCTCGAAGGGCGGCGTTGCCTGGGCCAGCAGGCCGCCGATCAGCCCGGCGAGCACGTCGCCGCTGCCGCCGGTGGCGAGGTCGGGCGGTCCCTCGGCGGCGATCGCCGCCCGTCCGTCGGGCGCCGCGATCACCGTATCGGCGCCCTTCAGCAGCACCACCGCGCGGCTCGCCTCGGCGGCCCGCCGGCAGCGCGCCACCTTGTCGCCGCCGGTCTCGAACAGGCGTCCGAACTCGCCGTCGTGCGGGGTCAGCACCACGCCCCCGTGCAGGGCCCC
>JANQGL010000074.1 GCA_028277325.1 Magnetospira sp. | reverse complement strand
GTGCGGGCGCGTTGGCGGGGGCGGCTGTCGGAACACCTGGGCGGTTTCGACCTGGAGCCGACCCGGGCCATCGCCGGGCGGGTGCTCGACGATCCGCGGCGGCTGACCGCGCTCGCCGCCGCCTGCGCGATGGTCGAGTGCTGCCTGCCGGAGCGGCAGCCGCATCCGGCGGTGTTCGAGGGACTGGCCCTGTGGCTGGACCTGCTGGTCGCCGGCGGGCCGTGGGCCGGCGCCTACGCGAAATGGGAACTGGGCCTGCTGGCCGACCTGGGGTTCGGGCTCGATCTGCGGAGCTGTGCCGCCACCGGGACCCTGGACGACCTGGTCTACGTGTCGCCGCGCTCCGGCCGCGCGGTGTCGGCGGCGGCCGGGCGGCCCTATCACGACCGGCTGTTGCCGCTGCCCGGGTTCCTGCGCGTCGAGGGTGCGGCGGGCGACGGCGCGGAGGTGGCCCAGGGGCTGCGGCTGACCGGCCATTTCCTGGAAACCCACGTGCTGACCGGCCGGCCGTTGCCGGAAGCGCGACGGCGGCTGGCGCTGATGCTGTCGGGTCAGGGCCTGTAGACAATCGAGCCCGGACCCGAATCCGGCCTCGATCAAAACGGAGACTCTCGCCGCCCTTCCGACGTATTTGATCGGGCTCTCCTCTCAACCCTGCCTTGACGGCGCCTGCTCCCCCGGGCGCCCGTTTTTTGCCGTTTTTCAACGCGATTCCGATCCGCGAGAGGATCGCCACGCCGCCGGACGACCGCGAGTTTTTCGGTTGACAGGCGTTAAAAACCGATCAATATAGTCAGATATTCGGCACGGGAATTCGGGTTCCGCAAGGAGGACCACATGAGCGGCATTCAGGGCTATCGGATCACCGACGATCGCCATCTGGTGGTGGTCACGCCGGACGGCCGGGAGCGGCCGGCCACCGAACGGGAATGGCTCGACATCTGGCTCCTCGACCCCCGGGTCACCCTCGCCCTGGCGGACTGACCGCCGGCCGGCGCGGCTTCTCCCGTACAAAGGCCTTCTCCCGCGTCGAACGCGGACTCCGCCACGGCCTCGGGCGGCCGCGCGCCGCCCGATCTGCGCGCCGATCACCGCCCGTGATCGAGGGCGTGCCGGATCGCCTTCTTCATCACCGTCGGCAGGGCGAGGCGGGCGAACCGCGCCGGGTGCTCCCAGGTCCCGGACGGTCCGGCGCCGATCGCCGCCATCAGTCGCAGGCGCAGATGGAAATGGGTGAAGGTGTGGGTCACCTCGCCGGGCAGCGGCTCCCAGCGCGCGGCCAGGGGCGCCTCGGCACGCGCCGCCGCGTCGTCCCAGGCGGTCTCCGTCCACTCGGTGCCCGGCAGTTCCATCAGGCCGCCCAGCAGCCCGGAATCGGGGCGCCGGCGCAACAGCACCCTGCCCTCGCCGTCGCGCAGCCAGAACGCCACGCCGAATCGGGTCGGGCGCCGTTTTCGCGGCGCCCGGGCCGGCCATTGGGCGGCGTCGCCGGCCCGTCGCGCCGCGCAGCCCTCGGCCAGCGGGCAGACCGGGCACTCCGGGGCGCGCGGGGTGCAGACGGTGGCGCCCAGGTCCATCATCGCCTGCGCGAAATCGCCGGGGCGCCTGTTCGGGGTGAGGGTGGCGGCGGCGGCGGCGATGGCCGGCTTGGCGCCGGGCAGCGGTTCGGTGACCCTGAACAGCCGCGCCACCACCCGCTCCACGTTGCCGTCGACCGGGGTGGCCGGGCGGCCGAAGGCGATGGCGGCGATGGCGGCGGCGGTGTAGGGGCCGATCCCCGGCAGGTCGCGCAGGGCCGATTCGCGGTCCGGGAAGCGGCCGCCGTGGTCCGTCGCCACCACGCCGGCGCATCTGTGCAGGTTGCGCGCCCGGGCGTAGTACCCCAGGCCCTGCCAGGCCGCGAGGACGTCGTCGAGCGGTGCCGCGGCGAGCGCCGCGACGCCGGGCCAGGTGTCCGTGAAGTGCCGGAAATAGGGGATCACGGCGGCCACCGTGGTCTGCTGGAGCATGATCTCCGACAGCCAGACCCGGTAGGGATCGGCCGGTTCTCCCGGTCCGGCTCGCCACGGCAGGTCGCGGCGGTGGCGGTCGTACCAGGCGAGCAGGCGGCGGGCGACGTCGGTCACGGCGGTTTGATCTCGCGAAGGATTCGGCGCATGCTGGATGTAGAGACTCATCGGGCCGGCGTCGAGGGAGGAACGCGTTGAACGACGGCGATCGACGGACGCGTGGCCGGGGTCCCCGCCAGCTCGCGGGGTTGGTGGCGGCGCAGGCGCGACCGCTGTTCCGGCGGCGCGGATTGGCCGACGGCGCGGTGGTCGCCGACTGGGCGGCCATCGTCGGGCCGCACCTGGCCGCCCGCACCCAGCCCGAAAAGGTCACCCGGGCCGGACGGGACGGGCCGGGAACCCTGCATCTGGCGGTGGACGGCGGCGCCCTGGCGT
>JANQGL010000003.1 GCA_028277325.1 Magnetospira sp. | reverse complement strand
TCCTGGATCAGCTGATCGCGGCCGGCATCGCCACCGTCTACCTGACCCTCAACTACCGGGCCGACGACATCCGGCGCGCCATCGCCGACGAACCCCGCTACGCCGAGCGGGTGGCGTTCCTGGGGGAGGACCGGCCGCTGGGCACCGCCGGACCGCTGTCGCTGCTGCCGGCGCCGCCCGACGGCCCGTTCCTGGTCATGAACGGCGACCTGCTGACCAAGGTCGCGTTCGACGAGATGCTGCGCTTCCACCGCCACGACCGCAACGTGATGACGGTCGCCCTGCACCGCCAGAAGGTCCAGGTTCCCTATGGCGTCGCGCGCCTGGAGGGGACCCGCATCCTCGGCATGGTCGAGAAGCCGCAGCACATCCATTTCGTCAACGCCGGGGTCTACGTGCTCGAACCCTACGTGCTGTCCCGGGTGCCGGCCGGGACGCGGTTCGACATGACCGACCTGATCGGCGACCTGATCGCCAACGACCTGCGGGTCGGTAGCTTCCCGGTTCACGAATACTGGATCGACATCGGCACCCACGGTCAGCTCCGGCAGGCCAACGCGGACTACCCGCAGGTGTTCGGCGATCCCCGGACCCCGCCGGAAGAGGGCTGAGGCCATGTCCACCACCCCCATCGACAAAGGCCAGTTCAGCCTCGAACCGGACGACCGGGTGACCCGCTTCGAGCAGGTGCGCGGCGCCGGGGTCGAGGCCGACTACGCGGAGAACCGCCGCCTGTGGAGCGACCTGGCGACCCGCCAGGCGGTCAGCGACCATCCCCTGCACGTGGACCTGGAGCTGGCCTCCGTCTGCAACCTGAGGTGCCCCATGTGCTACACCATCACCGAGGCGTTCCGCTCCAAGGTGAACGCCAGGGTGATGGACTTCGACCTGTTCACCCGTCTGGTCGACGAGTGCGCGGCCGGCGGCGTCTATTCGATCCGCCTCAGCTTCCGCGGCGAGGCCTTCCTGCATCCGCGCATCGTCGACGCGGTGCGCCACGCCAAGCGGGCCGGCATTCGCGAGGTCTCCTCGCTGACCAACGGCGAGCGGATCGACGAGGCGATGTTCGCCGAGCTGATGGAGGCCGGACTCGACTGGCTCACCTTTTCCGTCGACGGCCTGGGCGAGACCTACGAGAAGATCCGCCGACCGGCCAAGTTCGACCGGGTGGTCCGGAAGCTGACCAACTTCCACGCCCTCAAGCGGGCCGCCGGGCGGGTCAAGCCGGCGATCAAGGTGCAGAGCATCCTGCCGGCGATCGAGGACGATCCGCGGGCGTTCTACGAGGTGTTCGCGCCGATCTCCGACATGGTGAGCGCCAATCCGCTGATCGACTTCATGCGGGACACCCGCCACCTGCCCAAGATCGCCGATTTCGCCTGCCCGCAGATCTATCAGCGACTGGTGGTCGGGGCCGACGGCCTGTGCATGATGTGCACCAACGACGAGTCCGGGGACCACATCGTGGGCGACGCCAACACCCGGACCATCCGCGAGATCTGGCACGGTCCGGAGATGACCCGGGTGCGCGACCTGCACCGCCGTCATGTCGCCTGCGAGACCCTGGAGGCCTGCGCCCGCTGCTACCTGCCGCTGCAGACCTACGCCGCCGAGGTGGGGGTCGGAGAGCGCTCGGTCACCGCCGAGAAATATCTTGACGGTACCGAGAAGGTAACCGACCTTGCCACGCCGTCGCGCTGGAAACGCGACGGCCTGAAGGCCTGAGGGCGGAACGCGCGCGACATGAGCTGGTCGATCCCCTATTTCGATTTGCGCCTCGGCGACGAGGAGGCGGCGGCGGTGGCCGAGGCCTTGAAGTCCAACTGGCTCACCATGGGACCGCGCATCGGCACGTTCGAGGCCGCCTTCGCCGAGGCCCACAACCTACCTCCCGCCCACTGCCTCGCCGTCTCCAGCGGCACCGCCGCCCTGCATCTGGCCCTGGCGGCGCTCGACATCGGCCGCGGCGACGAGGTGATCATGCCGGCCCTCACCTTCGTGGCCGACGCCAACGTGACCCTGGTGCAAGGAGCCACGCCGGTGTTCGCCGACGTGCTGTCGGAAGACGACTGGACGATCGACCCGGACGACGTGGAACGCCGCCTCACCGACCGAACCAGGGCGATCCTGGTCGTCCATTACGGCGGCTATCCCTGCCGGATGGGCCGCCTCCGGGAGATCGCCGAGCGGCACCGCCTGCGGGTGATCGAGGACGCCTGCCACGCCCCGTTCTCGGAACTGGACGGCCGCCGGCTCGGCGCCCTCGGCGATGCCGGCTGCTTCAGCTTCTTCTCCAACAAGAACATCGCCTGCGGCGAGGGCGGGGCGATCCTGTTCCGCGACCGCGCGCCGGCCGACCGGGCCCGCCACCTGCGCTCGCACGGCATGACCACCACCTCGTTCGAGCGTTCGCGCGGCCATTCGTTCGGTTACGACGTGGTCGAGGCCGGCTACAACTACCGGATGGACGAGCTGCGCGCCGCCCTGGCCCTGGTCCAGTTCGGGAAACTGCCGACCGAGAACGCGCGACGCCGCGCGCGGGTCGACCGCTACCGGACCCGCCTCGCCGAGCGCCTGCCCCGATTGCGGTTCCCGTTCGCCGGGGTGCGCGGCAACCTGGCCTACCACATCTTCCCGGTCCTGCTGCCGGCCGACGGTCCGGATCGCGACACCGTGATGGCGGGACTGTCCGACAAGGGCATCCAGACCTCGATCCACTACCGGCCGATCCACAGCTTCACCGCCTTCGGGGCCCGGTCGGGCGAACTGCCGGTCACCGAGCAAATCGCGCCGCGCATTCTGTCGCTGCCCCTGTTCGGGCATCTGTCGGACGCCCAGATGGACCACATCGTCGACAGTCTGGTGGCCGAGCTCGGGGCATGAACGACGGCCCGGCGCCCGACATCGACACCCTGCGCGGCCTGCTGATCGACCTGTACGCGGCGCAGGACGAGGCGCTGCGAACCAGGTACCGGCGCAGCCTGCCGTTCCAGGACGGCCTGTTCGACCGCTGGGCGCGGGCCGAGCGGCTGGGCTTCGGGAAGGACGCCTGCGTCTACAACTCGGCCCTGGTGATGGGCGAGGTCACGGTCGGCGAGGGCGCCTGGGTCGGCCCCTATACCTTCCTCGACGGCGGCTACGCCCCGGTGACCATCGGCGCCTGGGTGTCGGTCTCGGCCGGGGTGATGGTCTACAGCCACGATACCGTTCTCTGGTCGCTGTCCGGCGGCCGGGCCGACAAGCGGACCGGCCCGGTGACCATCGGGGACCGCTGCTACGTCGGTTCGCAGGCGGTGATCGGGCCGGGGGTCACGGTCGGCCGGCAATCGGTGATCGCCACCAAGAGCTACGTGAACCGCGACGTGCCACCGCGCAGCATCGTCGGCGGGGTGCCGGCGCGCCGCATCGGCCGGGTGGACGGCGACGACGACGCCCCGCGCCTGGTATTCGACGACGAGGCCGCGCCATGACCACCGAACGGGCCCCGACCGGCAACCGCTTCCTCGACCGGTTCGCCCGGCGGCCGGTGCTGATCGCCGAGATCGGCGCCAGGTACGCCCCCATGGAAACCCTGTGCGAGATGGTGACGGCCGCGCAAGGGGCCGGCGCCGACCTGGTCAAGTTCCAGACCTACCGCGCCGAGACCATCTCCACTCCCGGCGCCACCTTCACCTTCGAGGACGGCTCGGTCGTCTCGCAGTTCGACTTCTTCAAGGCCTACGAACTGACCGCCGAGGACCACCGGACGCTCGACGCCCATTGCGGGGACCGGGGGATCGGCTGGATCTCCACCCCCAGTCACCGCGAGGACCTGGCGCTGCTGGAGCGCTTCGACCCGATCGCCTACAAGACCGGCTCGGACGACGTCACCAACCTGCCGTTCCTGCGCGCCATCGCGGAGACCGGGCGGCCGATTCTGGTCTCCACCGGCATGGCGACCCTGGGCGAGGTGGAGGCGGCGGTGGAGGCGATCCGGGCCGCCGGCAACGACCAGTTCATCCTGCTGCACTGCGTGGTGTCCTATCCGGCGCGGGCCGAGGACGCCAACCTGCGGGTGATCGAGACCTTCCGCAACGCCTTCGGGGTGCCGGTGGGGCTGTCCGACCACACCACCGACGGCCTGACCAGCATTCTCGCCACCCAGATGGGCGCCTGCGTGATCGAGAAGCACTTCTGCATGGATTACGCCCTCAACCTGCCGGACTCCCAGGCCGCCCTGGACACCGCCGGCTGGGCCGAGATGATCCGCCAGGTGCGGCGGGTCGGGCCGGCCCTGGGCGACGGCGTGAAGCGCATCCTGCCGACCGAGGAGAAATGGCGCAAGGCGGCCCGCAAGTCGATCTTCGCGCTGCGTCCCATCGCCGCCGGAGAGGTCATCGCCGAGGACGCCCTGACCATCCGCCGGCCGTCCGACGGTCTGCATCCCCATCTGTTGCCGATGGTGGTCGGGCGCCGGGCGCGGGTCGACATCGCGGCCGGGGCGCTGATCACGCTGGACATGCTGGGCGCCACCGACGTGTCGTAGCCGCATGTCCGCCATCCTCGTCCGCGCCGACGGCGACCCCGCGCGGGGGCTCGGCCACGTATTCCGGATGCGTGCCCTGGGCGACGCCCTGGCGGCGCGCGGCCACCGCGTGACCTATGCCACCCGCCGCGCCACCACCGGCGAAACCGTGCTGTCCGAGGCCGGGCGGACGGTGCATCCCCTGGACGACGCCACGGTGGCGCCGCCGCCGGGCCTGCTGGCCGAAACCGCGCCCGACCTGCTGGTGCTCGACCTGCTGGACACCCAGG
>JANQGL010000487.1 GCA_028277325.1 Magnetospira sp. | reverse complement strand
GGCGAACAGGTTGGCCGCCGCCTCGGCGAGGTCGCCGCCAGGGCTGAGGTTGAGGGTCGCCGCCATCGATCCGAAGCCGAGCAGGGCCTCGCCGGGGCGCGGCGCCCCGGCCTCCAGGCGCAGCGGCTTGCCGGGCGCGTAATGGCGGTCCAGCATGCCGGGCGATTTCGGGGCGCCGCCCGCGCCGGGTGGCGCCAGGGGGCCGCAGACGCGTTCCAGGTCCTCGGCCGGCAGGCCGCCCGGGCGCAGCAGCACCGGCCGTTCGCCGGTCAGGTCGACCACCGTCGATTCGAGGCCGACCGGACAGGCGCCGCCGTCCAGCACCGCCGCCACCGCGCCGTCCGGGAACTCGGCCAGCACGTGCGCCGCCGTGGTCGGGCTGACGTGTCCGAAGCGGTTGGCGCTCGGCGCCGCGATCGGCCGGTTGGCGGCGCGCAGCAGGTCGCGGGCCAGCGGATCGCCGGGCACCCGCACCGCCGCGCTGTCCAGCCCGGCGCTCACCAGATCGGCCAGCCGGCAATTCGGCAGGCGCCTCAGGACCAGGGTCAGCGGCCCCGGCCAGAACGCCTCGGCCAGGGCGAAGGCGCGCTCGTCGAACGCCACGAAGCCGCCCGCCGCCTCCAGGTCCGGGACGTGGGTGATCAGCGGATTGAAGGTCGGCCGCCGCTTGGCCTCGAAGATCGCCGCCACCGCGCGGGCGTCGGTGGCGTCGGCGCCCAGGCCGTAGACGGTCTCGGTCGGGAAGGCGACCAGCCGGCCCTCGGCCAGCAGGCGGGCCGCGGCGGCGAGCGACGCCGGATCGGCCGGCAGGATCCGCGTCACCGGCCCCAGACCACGAATCCGGAATCGTTGGCGAAGCCGGGCTTGGCGTAGACGAAGGGCGCCCCGTCCGGAGCGGTCACCCGGCCGCCGGCGGCGACCACCACCGCGTGCCCGGCCCCGGTGTCCCATTCCATGGTCCGCCCCATGCGCGGATACAAGTCGGCCTCGCCGGTGGCGACCCGGCAGAACTTCATGGACGAGCCGGCCGGGGTCATCCGGGCGACCTTGACGCCGGCCAGGAAGGCGTCGTCCTTCTCGGAACGGTGCGAGCGGCTGCCGACCACGCTGTAGCCTTCCTCGGGCACCGCGCGGGTGGCGATGGCGCGGGGCGGACCGCCGTCGACCGATTCGAAGGCGCCGAGCGGGCTGCCCCAGAACAGGCGCCGCACCGCCGGCGCGTAGACCACGCCGAGGAGCGGGACCCGGTCCTCGACCAGCGCGATGTTGACGGTGAACTCGCCGCCCCGCTTCACGAACTCCTTGGTGCCGTCCAGCGGATCGACCAGCCAGAACGGCGTCCCGGCGACGTCGGGCACCCGACCGGCGGCCGCCGATTCCTCGGCCACCACCGGGAAACGGCCGGTCAGCTTGCCGGAGATCTGGTCGGCGAGGGCCGCCAGGATGAGCTCCTCGGCCCGCCGGTCGGCCTCGGTGACCGGCGAGCGGTCGTCCTTCGCCTCGACCGCGAAGTCGCTGTCGTGGATGTCCATGATCCGGGCGCCGGCGCGCAGGGCGATGTCGCGCAGGCGGTCGACGAGCGGCTGTTCGACGGTCAGAGGCACCGGCGTTCTCCCGAGGTGGCGGTCAGGCCGCCTCGCCGCCGGCCCAGATCGCGGCCGGATCGGGCAGATCGGCCGCCGCCCGTTCCTCGGCGACGAAGCGTTCGGCCTGGAACCTAGCCGACCAATGGTCGTCCGGCAATCCCGCCTTGCGCTTCAGATGGGCCAGGAACCGCCGGGGGTCGGGCAGGTCCCGCCCCACCGCCGGCAGGAACAGGGCCCGCCGGCCGCGGTCGGCGATGATCAGGCCGTCGACCCCGGGCCGCAGTTGCGACAGCAGGTCGGCCTCGTCCTTGAAGGTCATCGGCCGGTGCGGGCTCAGCACCGACAGCGACAGCTCGAGCCCGGCGAGCTCGTCGGCCGTCAGCGGCGAGAAGCGCGGATCGCGGAACGCCGCCGCGAGCGCGTTCTCGGCCACGTCGCGGGCCAGCGGCCGGTGCGCCGTCACGCTGCCGATGCAGCCGCGCAGCCGCCCCTCGCGCTTCAGGGTCACGAAACAGGCGCCCTGGTCGCGCAAGGCGGCCGGGAAAGCCCCCAGGTCGAGGCGGATCGTCTTCTCGCCGGCCAGACGGCGGCGGATGCAGCCGGCGGCGAGGCGCAACAGGGTCTCCCCATGGGCGTCCAGCAAGGCCCGGGTCGCCGCCTCGAAGCCGCCGTCCCGGCGTGCCGCCGAGGCCGGCTCGTAGAAGGCCCAGGCGCCGTAACCGACCACCCGGTCCTTCGGACCGGCGGTGTCGCCCGAGTTGCGCAGGTCGAGCGTCGCCACCTTCAGGTCGCGTCGCCGGGCCAGGGTCAGCAGGCCGCGCACCGGCGCCCGGCCGCAGGCCTGATCGCGGCTCAGGCCCTCCGGATCGAGCGCCTCGATGGCCCCGCAGGCGGCGGCGTCGGAGCGCCTTGCCGAGTTGTAGTCCAGGTAGTGGCTGAGGTCGGACGACACCACGACCAGGGTCTCCGGACCGCCCCACGCGGCGTCCAGCACGTCGGCCACCGCGTCGCCCGAGGCGTCGCCGACCACCAGCGGAAGCAGGATGAAGCCGTCCAGCACCTCCTGCAGGAACGGCAGGTGCACCTCCAGGCTATGCTCCGTCTGGTGGGTGGGATCGAACACCGCCACCTGGGGGAACCGGCCGACCAGATCGTCCCGCGCCGCGACGTCCAGGGGCACGTCGCCGAGCGGGCTGCGCCAGGCGTCGG
>JANQGL010000477.1 GCA_028277325.1 Magnetospira sp. | reverse complement strand
CCAGCGGTCCGACCGCCGAGGCGCGGTCGCCGGACAGCACCGCCGGACCGAGGCCGCGCGCCGCCAGGCGCGCCACCACCTCGGCCGCGTCGGCGCGCGGCCGGTCGGCGAAGCGGATGCGGCGCGGCGGGTGGCCCGGCCGGTCCAGCCACAGCTCCGGCCCGTCGGCCGGCGCCGCCGCCGCATCGCCGCACCAGTCGCGCGAACCCAGGCGCACCGGGCCGCCCGTCGCGAGGAGTCGCAGCCCGCGCCCCGGCACCTCCTCCACCGCGCCTGCGACGCGCCCGGCCGGCAGGGCGGCCGCCACGGCGCGCGCCAGGGGATGCCTGGAGGCGCCGGCCAGGGCCGCCGCGAGGCGCTTCTCCGCGGCCTCCAGGCCGTCCAGATCGAGCGGCCGCGGACGGCCCTCGGTCAGGGTCCCGGTCTTGTCGAACACCACCAGGTCGGCGCGCGCCAGCCGTTCCAGGGCGGTCGGACTCTTCAGCAGGATGCCCTGGCGCAGCAGGCGCCCCGACGCGACCACCTGGACCACCGGCACCGCCAGGGCCAGGGCGCAGGGGCAGGTGACGATCAGCACCGACACCGCGATCGGCAGCGCCGCCGGCCAGTCCAGGCCGCCCGCGAGCCACCAGCCGAGGAAGGTGGCGAGGGCCAACCCGTGCACCGTCGGCGCATACCAGCGGGCCACCCGGTCGGCCAGGGCGACGTATCCGGCCCGCCCCTGCTCGGCCGATTCCATCAGGCGCACGACCTCGGCCAGCAGGGTGTCCTCGCCGGTGGCGGCGACGGCGAGGGTCAGCGGGCCGGTCAGGTTGTGGGTGCCGGCGAACACCTTCGATCCGGCTCGCACGGTCTCCGGCACCGTCTCGCCGCTGATCAGGCCGGTGTCCACGTCGCTGCGCCCGTCGATCACCGTGCCGTCGACCGCGATCCGGTCGCCCGCCGCGGCCAGCACGGTCATGCCCGGGACGACGTCCTCCGGGCGCAGGAAGCGCCGTCCGCCGTCGGCGTCGAGCACCGTCACCGCGGTCGCCGTCAGGCCCAGCAGGCGTTCCGCCGAGGCCCGCGCGCGGCCGCGCGCCCGGCTGTCCAGGTAGCGCCCGACGAGCAGGAAGAACAGCAGCATGGCGGCCGACTCGAAATACACGTGCGGGCCGCCGCGCAGCGTTTCGGCGAGGCTCATCCCGGCGGTCAGCAGCACGGCCAGGGAAATCGGCACGTCCATGTTGGTGCGCCGGGCGGCCAGCGCGGTGCCGGCCGAGCGGAAGAACGGCCGCCCGGCGTAGGCCACGGCCGGCAGGACGATGAGCGCGGAGACCCAGTGCATGAGGGACCGCGTGCTGTCCATCATGCCGGTCGCGTCGCCGGCCCACACGGAGACCGAGAACAGCATCACGTTGCCGGCCGCGAAGCCGGCCACCGCCATCGCCCGCAGCAGTTCCCTCTCGCGCCGCAGGCCCTCGGAGCGCAGGCGCTCCGGGTCATAGGGCACCAGCCGGTAGCCGATCGCCAGCACCGGCGCGAGGATCTCGGCGGCGCGCGCCCGATCGCCGGTCCAGGTCACCGCCAGACGGTGGGTGGTCATGTTGACCCGCGCCCGGATCACCCCCGGCTGCCGGGCCAGCACCGATTCGATCAGCCACACGCAGGCCGCGCAGTGCAGACCCTCGACCATCAGGTGCAGGGTCGTCGTGCCGTCGTCGGCCGCGCGGGCGTGGCGCGAGAAATCGATCCGCGCCTCCGCCTCGTCGGGCTTCAGCACCCGCGCTTCGGGGTCCAGGCAGCGGCGGCGGTAGTAGGACTCCAGCCCCATCCCGCGCACCAGGCCGTAGGCGGCGCGGCAGCCGCGACAGCAGAACGCGTCGCCGCCGATGCCATCCCCGGGCACCGGGCTTCCGCAGTGCAGGCAGTCGGTCATGGCGCCTCCGTCCGGCGGCACGGCCGGTCAGGGCACGACGAGGCGGTGACGCTTCTGATAGGGCACCTCGCCGCCGGTCGCCACCACCCGGAAATCCCATTGCCCCTTCATCGGCACGTCCAGTCCCGCCGCGTAGGTCCCGGCGGCGGCCGGGGCCAGGGTCAGGTCCTGGTCGAACCCGTCCCTGGTCGGCCGGCTGACCACCAGCCGCACCCTGAGGCCGTCCAGGGGCCGTCCGTCGCGGTCGGACAGGCGGGCCACCACGCGCCCCGCGATCGCCGTCCCGTCGCCGCCCGGCGCGGTTTCGAAGGCCACGTCGCTGGACCAGCCCATGGCCTCCATCCGGCGCGTCCGTTCGATGGTCTCGTTGTAGGCCAGGCCCTTTTCGTAATGGCCCTCGGTCTCCAGGCCGGAATAGGTGGTGGTGGCGAAAAAGACCAGCACCGCGTTGACCGCGACCACCACCCCCATCCCGGCGACGAAAATCCACGGATACCACCAGCCGTCGGGGCGTTTGCGTCGGGCCGCCATCGCGTCACCTCGCCGGGCCGCGGAACACGGTGTCGTGGGCCAGCCGCTCGCCGGTGGCGACGTCGGTCAGCACGAAGGTCAGATCGGTCGACTCCCCGTCCAGGTCGGCGCGCGCCGCCGCCACGTAGACCTTGAAGGTCCCCACGCTGTCGGCCTCGACCGGCAGGCGGGCGGAGCCGGACGGCCTGTCCTGGTAGCCGATCACCGTCATCCGGGCAGTCTCCAGTCCCTCCATGGACAGGACATAGTTCTTGTCCGAAGTCACCATGTTCAAGACCTTGAAGGTATAGCCGTTGCGGATATCGCCCGACGACAATGTCACGAACAACGGCGCCCGGTCGCGCAAAATGTTGACCTCCAGCCGCGCGCGGCCGGCGAACGCCCCCACCATCACCGCGCTGACCAGGGCGAGCACCACCACATAGGCGATGGTGCGCGGCCGGATCCATCGCGTCCTGGTCGGCAGGCCCCGCGAGCGCAGCGACTTGTTGCGTTCCGAATCGTAGGTGATCAGGCCGCGCGGCAGGTCGAAGCGGTCCATCACGTTGTTGCAGGCGTCGATGCAGAGGGCGCAGCCGATGCAGGCCAACTGGTTGCCGTCGCGGATGTCGACCCCGGTCGGGCAGACCTGCACGCACAGGCCGCAGTCCACGCAATGCCCGCGCGCGTTGAAGTCATCGGTCTTCTTGTAGTTGGCGCGCGGTTCGCCGCGCCATTCCTCGTAGGTGACGAGCAGGGTGTCCTCGTCGAACATCGCCGACTGGAACCGCGGGTAGGGGCACATGTAGATGCAGATCTGCTCGCGCGCCCAGCCGGCCGCCATGTAGGTGGTGAAGGTCAGGAGGGCGAGCATCGAATAGGTCCAGGCGCCGGACCGTCCGGTCGCCATCTGCACCACGGCGGTCGGCGCGTCGACGAAATAGAGCACCAGATAGCCGGCCGTCATCAGGGCGATGATGAGCCAGATGGCGTGCTTGGTGAGCTTCTTGACGACCTTGGAGGCGGTCCACGGCGCGTTGTCGAGCTTGATCCGCTTGTTGCGGTCCCCTTCGATGCGCCGTTCGACCCAGATGTACAGGTCGGTCCACACGGTCTGGAAGCAGGCGAAGCCGCACCAGATGCGGCCCAGCAGGGCCGAGGCGAAAAACAGACCCACCGCGGCCAGGATCAGGATGCCGGTGAGATAATAGACCTCCTGCGGCCAGATCTCGATGCCGCCGATGTAGCCGCGCCGCCCCGCCAGGTCGAGCAGGAACATCTGGTCCGGCGCCTCGGGGCCGCGGTCCCAGCGAATCCACGGCACCACGTAATAGATGCCCAGCAGCACGATCAGGGCCCACCACTTCAGGCGCCGGAACGTCCCCTTGACGTCGCGCGGGTAGATCGACGGCGCGTCCTCGAACAGCGGCTGGGAACCGGTGTCGGCCGGACCGGAGGCGGTGGTTTGGGCGTTGGGCATCTTCGGTCACCGTTCTCGATCGCTCGCGACGGGCGCCGCCGGCGCCCGGTGTTGAAAGCCGGATCCGGCCCGCCCGCGTCGGGAGACCGGTCCGGGCGACGCGGCCCGGGAATGCCCGGCGTCGCGGCCGTTCCGAGTATATATGAATGAAATAGAATAACTTATAAGATTTTCCTAATTTATAATAGGAAAGCCGGCGGCCGGCCCCCCGCGGGACCCGGCCGCCGACCCGATGCGCCTATTGGCCACCGCCCAGGCTGTGGACGTAGACCGCGAGCTGCTTGATCGCCACGTCGTCGAGGCGGCCTTCCCAGGCCGGCATGATCCCGTGCCTGGGCTTGCGGATCTGGGCCACCACGTCGTCCCGCCCGCCGGAGCCGTAGAGCCAGATTCCATCGGTGAGGTTGGGACCGCCCATGTCCTGCAGGCCGGTGCCGTCCTCGCCGTGACAGGCCGAACACTCGGTGACGAACAGCTCGTGCCCGGCGTCGGAGCCGCCCTGGCCGGACAGGTGCATGACGTAGTCCGCCGCCGTCTCGATGTCCTGGTCGCTCAGGTAGTCGTCGCCGAACGCGGGCATGATGTTGTAGCGGGTGTCGTCGGGCTCGGAGCGGACGCCGTGGCGGATGCTGAACTCGATGGCCTCCCGGGTGCCGCCCCACAGCCAGTCGTCGTCGGCCAGCACCGGGTAGCCGGGGCCGCCCTGGCCGCCGGCGCCGTGGCAGGGGACGCAGTTGTCGGCGAACAGATAGGCGCCGCCGGCCATCGCGTAGCGGCGCAGTTCGTCGTTGCCGGCGATCTCGTCGACCGTGGCCTCCCTGAAGCGGTCGGTCCACACGGCCCGCGCCTCGGCCACCCGCGCCATCTCGGCCCGGTGCGCGGCCCGCGACGAATAGTCGATCACGCCGGTGGTGTAGTCATGCAGGGTCGGCCAGGCCGGCATGAAGATGTAGTATCCGACCGCCCAGACGACGCTGGCCGCGAAAATGTAGACCCACCATTTGGGCAGCGGGGTATTCAATTCCCGGATGCCGTCCCACTCATGGCCGGTGGTCTCGGTCCCGGTCAGGTCGTCGGTCTCGACGTGCGCCATGACGTTCCTCTCCTTCAATCGTCGTCGTTCAGCGGGATCGATCCGTGGCGTTCCAGGTCGCGGTTGCGCGGCCGGAACGCCCACCAGATGATCCCGACGAACACCAGCATCAGCCAGACGACCCA
>JANQGL010000381.1 GCA_028277325.1 Magnetospira sp. | reverse complement strand
GCAAGGGGGCGGCCGCCTTGACACCGCGGCCCCCCTGCCGCATGTTCCGCCGCGATCGAACGCCTCAACGGACTCGGGGGACCGGACGCATGAACACCGCCTTCCTGGAACGCATTATCGACGAAGCCTGGGACGATCGCGACTCGGTCAATTTCGAGACCACCGGCGAGGTGCGCGATTCGGTGGACGCCGCCCTCGAACTCCTCGACAGCGGCCGGGTGCGGGTCGCCGAACGGCGCGGGGTCGGCGACTGGACGGTCAACCAGTGGCTCAAGAAGGCGGTGCTGCTGTCGTTCCGCCTCAACGACATGGCGCTGATCGACGGGGCGCCCGGCGGCGCCGCGTGGTGGGACAAGGTGCCGTCCAAGTTCGTCGACTGGACCGAGGACCGGTTCCGCGACGCCGGGTTCCGCGCGGTGCCCGGCTGCGTGGTCCGCAAGTCGGCCTTCGTCGGCCGCAACGCGGTGCTGATGCCCTGTTTCCTCAACCTCGGCGCCTACGTGGACGAGGGCTCGATGATCGACACCTGGGCCACCGTCGGCTCCTGCGCCCAGATCGGCAGGAACGTGCACATCTCGGGCGGCGCCGGGATCGGCGGCGTGCTGGAGCCGCTGCAGGCCGGCCCGGTGATCATCGAGGACAACTGCTTCATCGGGGCGCGGGCCGAGGTGGCCGAGGGGGTCATCGTCGAGGAGGGCTCGGTGCTCTCGATGGGCGTCTACATCGGCGCCTCGACGCGGATCGTCGACCGCGCCACCGGCGAGGTGCACATGGGCCGCGTGCCGGCCTATTCGGTGGTCGTCTCCGGCACCATGCCCGGCAGGCCGCTGCCCGACGGCAGCCCCGGCCCCGGCCTCTACTGCGCGGTGATCGTGAAGAAGGTCGACGAGCGCACCCGGTCGAAGACCTCGGTCAACGAATTGCTGCGCGAGTGATCTATGATGTGTATGCTGAGCTACGATTTTGCCTCGCAATATTCAACCTGCAAGAAATTCTGCCGTTGCGGGCAAATTGCCTATGGGTAAAAAGCATTGATAATTAATCTATCGCTACAGAATTTCAAAAACTTCGTGTCGGCGGAGCTGGATCTCGGACAGTTCACGATTTTGATCGGCGCAAACGCTTCCGGGAAAAGCAATATAAGGGAGGCATTTCGTTTTTTGCACGGACTGTCTCGCGGTTACTCGCTTGCGGAGATTATTGGACAAAAATGGGGTGACGGTGGCTTCTTGCAATGGTCAGGCCTCAGAGGCGGAACGAAGGAGATCATATTTTCAGGAGAGGATTATTTTGGTATTTTTTCGGCATATATTTCTCCTCAGAAAAAGAATCCTAGGCTATTTTTTCATTTTATTACGGTTGGATCGTCTACTCCTGGCCACACCCCGGTCGTTCAAATAGAAGAGTTAAGGACTTCAAGGATTTTTTCCGGGAATTTAGTGGATAACAGAGAAACCGGAAAGCCGGTTTTCAGCACTGACCCGGAATCGAGCGACCCGGTAAGCAAACAAGGAATCAGGGACCATATTTCTGTTCGTCTTCGCAAAGCTCCCAGCGCTAAAGCAAAATATGGGCAACGACTAGATTTGATTGACAGTAAACCTGTAATTTCACAAATTCGGGAACGCGACGACGTTAAGTACAAATTGAATCGAGATGACGTTAGGTCCGCGCTTGACGCATTTTCAGATATGCGATTTTTAGACCTGAATCCAGTTAGCATGCGCATGCCCTCCATACCTGGACAAACGGTTCTTGGAGACGGCGGAGAAAACTTGTCGTCAGTGCTGCATGCTATTTGTGAGGAGAAAGAAAAAAAAGAAATACTTTTGGAATGGGTGCGTGAACTTACGCCTATGGATGCAATAGATTTTCACTTCCAGGAAGATGCAAGCGGCCGGATACTCGTACAGTTAGAAGGAAGATCTGGACACTTAGTTTCGGCGAATAGCGCGTCTGACGGGACCCTTCGCTTTCTGGCAATTATTGCCGCGCTTTTGGGGCCTAATGCTGCGGATTTCTATTTTTTCGAGGAAATCGATAACGGTATACACCCAACGCGACTTCATTTACTGCTAAAGTTAATAGAACAACATGTAAAATCAGAGAATATCCAGATTGTTGCCACGACGCATTCGCCGGACTTGTTGGCATTGGTGAGCAAAGAGACCTTGAATGATACACCAATTGTTTATAGAGTACCCGAAACAAATGAGGGGAGAATTATGGAATTGACAAACATTCCCTCATTTAATGAGCTCATCGAAAAACAGGACTTAAGAAGAATTTATGCTTCCGGTTGGTTCGAAGACGCCCTCTACTTCCTTGAGGGCGAGGGCCAGAAATGAGGGTGCTCGTTATACCGGAAGATTTTAGGAAGGATCAGTACATTCTAAAGCCGATCGTCAAGGCATTGCTGTCAGATATCGGAAAGTCACGGGCAAAAATAGAAGTCTGCAAAGAGCCGCTTCCGGGTGGGGTGGGCGAAGCCCTGAAGTCGTCACGGATCGCGGATATCATCGAACGCTACCGGGGTATGGTCGATTGCTTTCTGCTGGTTGTCGACAGAGACGGCAACGAAAACCGCCGGCAGAGGCTCGATGACCTGGAAGGAGAAAATCCGTCCGTTGGCTTTCTGGCGGAAAACGCCTGGCAGGAAGTGGAGGCGTGGGTCCTGGCGGGTCTCGATCTGCCCGGTGAGTGGGTTTGGAAGGAGGTTCGCAGCGAACCTGATGTCAAGGAGGTCTACTTCGAACCTTTGGCGAAACAACTCCATGTCGCCGAAGGACCGGGCGGAGGGAGGAAAAGCCTCGCCGAAAAAGCGGCAAGGAAGATAGCCAGGATCATCTCCCTGTGCCCCGAGGATGTGGGAAGCATCAAGACGCGGCTGGAGACCCTTTCGTGACGCCCGACCCCATCGCCCTCGCCCGGGGCCTGATCCGCTGCCCCAGCGTCACCCCGGCCGATGCCGGGGCGCTGGACCTGTTGGACCGGACCCTGACCGACCTGGGATTCGCCTGCACCCGCCTCACCTTCAGCGCCCCCGACACCCCGGACGTGGACAACCTCTACGCCCGCCTGGGCGACGCCGGGCCGAACTTCTGCTTCGCCGGCCATACCGACGTGGTGCCGCCGGGCGACGCCGCCGCCTGGCACCGCGATCCGTTCTCCGGCGAGGTGGCGGACGGCCTTCTGCACGGGCGCGGCGCGGCCGACATGAAGGGCGCCATCGCCGCCTTCGTGGCCGCCGCCGGACGCTTCACGGCGCGCCGCGGGCGCGATTTCGGCGGCGCGATCTCGCTGCTGATCACCGGCGACGAGGAGGGGCCCTCCGTCAACGGCACGGTCAAGGTCCTGGAGTGGCTGAGCCGGAACGGGGAAACCCTGGACGCCTGCCTGGTCGGCGAGCCGACCAACCCGCGCGAGGTGGGCGACATGATCAAGATCGGCCGCCGCGGCTCGCTGTCCGGGGGCCTCACCGTCCACGGCACCCAGGGGCATGCCGCCTATCCGCACCTGGCCGACAACCCGGTGCACCGCCTGCTGCGGGTGCTCGGCCGGCTGCTCGAACCGCTGGACGGCGGCACGCCGCATTTCGAGCCGAGCCGCCTCCAGGTCACCAGCGTCGACGTGGGCAATCCGGCGACCAACGTGATCCCGGCCGCGGCGCGGGCCGCCTTCAACGTGCGGTTCAACGACCTGCACAGCTCCGACAGCCTGGAAGCCCGGGTCCGCGGCATTCTCGACGAGGAGGCGCCGGACCGCCACGACCTGACCCTGCAGCGGGCCGGCGAGGCCTTCCTGACCCCGCCGGGCCCGTTCAGCGACCTGGTCGCGGCGGCCGTCGCGCGGGTGACCGGGCGGCGCCCGGCGCTGTCGACCGGCGGCGGCACCTCGGACGCCCGGTTCATCAAGGACCACTGCCCGGTCCTGGAATTCGGGCTGGTCGGGCGGACCATGCACAAGGTGGACGAGTGCGTCTCGGTGGACTCGGTACGCTGCCTGAGCGATGTCTACGAGGCGGTGTTGGACGGGTATTTCGCGCCATGAGCGGACCCCCGGGAATCGCCTATTCCATTTACGGCGCGGCACGCCTGGCGATCGCCGATCCGCAAGGACTCGACTGGTTCGTGCCGACCCGGCGCGGGTTCTGGCATTCGTTCCGGGCCGCCTGGATCCTCGCCCCGTTCTACCTGCTGCTGACCCTGGTCGAATTGTCCGGTCAGGACGGCCCCCTGTTCCTGCCGCTTCTGCTGGAGGGGGAGAGCTACGTCATCTCCTGGGTCGCCTATCCGCTGGTGATGCTCTATCTGTGCGACGCGTTGGGCCGGTCCGACCGGTTCCTGCTCTACGCCACCGCCTACAACTGGGTGGCGCTGTTGCAGAACCTGATCTACCTGCCGATCCCGCTGTTGCTCGGGATCGGCCTGCTGACCCCCGACGCGGCGGACCTGCTCCTGCTTTCGGTTCTGGCCGCGGTCAGTGTCTACTCATGGTATGTCGCACGGCTGACGCTCGACGTGTCGGGGGTGACGGCGGCCGGGATCGTGCTGCTCGACCTCCTGCTGGCGCTGGCCATCAGCGGCGGAATCGACCGCGTCGTGTACGCCTTCTAGGGCACTGACACAAAAGGAAGATTCCCAAGGGTCTCCGAATGTGCGATTCTCTGGGCATGACCCAAAGGGTTTGTATCATCCTTTCGCCGATGGCCGCGCGCGTTTGGCCGCTGTGATCGGCGACCGCAACCGCCCTCGGAAACATGTTCAGCCGGCTCGGATCGTCCTGAACTCGGACAGGGAGCCTTCGGTCACCGTGGTCGCCCGCTTGGCCTTGAAGCCCGGAAAGTGCGGGACCATGACCCACGACGACAAGCGCAACGGCACCACCACCCTGTTCGCAGCCCTCAATATCCTCGACGGCAAGGTCGTCGGCCGCTGCATGCCGCGCCACACGCACAAGGAATTCATCAAGTTCCTCAACGCCGTCGAGCGCGCAGTGCCGGCCGGCAAGATCATCCACGCCATCTGCGACAACCACGCCACCCACAAGCACAAGACGGTCCGGGAGTGGCTGGAGCGCCATCGCCGCTGGACGTTCCACCTCACGCCGACATCGGCGTCCTGGCTCAATGCGGTCGAAGGGGTCTTCGCCATTCTGACCCGCCATCGACGAACGTACGCCGCACAGAGATGTATGGCCCGCCCCCGGTCGGCAAGCGTATTCCCATGACGGGTCGAAGAGGTCTGCGTCAATGTATCCGGCCTCTTTCGGAGCCTGTTGGTCGCTCCTGGCCACGATGGATATCCGCGCATCCCGTTCCTCATAATCACACCGGCCTTCCGAGACCGTTCACTGTGCCAGGTTTCCGGAATCACCAACCCAAATGAAATGCAACTGTAGTAGCAGGACGCCGGCGACCGCCGCGTGCCGAAACGGGTGCCGTGCACCCTTGCTCCGAGGCTCGCCCAAGCTCGCACCCCATCCTTCGAGGCTCGCTCCGCGCGCACCTCAGGATGAGGTTGATAAATATGCAAAAACCCGCCTCGTCCCGAGGTGGCCCGCAGGGCCCTCGAAGGGTGAGATCCCGCCCGGCTCAGACGCGCCCCGCGTCCACCGTATAGCCGTGCCCCAGCGGCCCGTGCCCCTGGCCGAGGCCCGGCGCCGCCTCGATGGCCGCCTGCACGTAGGCGCGGGCGCGGGTCACCGCCGCCACCAGGGTCAGCCCCTCGGCCAGCCCGGCGGCGATCGCCGGGGCCAGGGTGCAGCCGGTGCCGTGGGTGTGGCGCGTCTCCAGGCGCGGCGATTCGAAGCGGTGGACGTCGTCGGCGGTGACCAGCAGATCGACCAGCATCGCGCCGTCGCCGTGGCCGCCCTTCACCAGCACCGCGCGGGCGCCCTGCGCAATCAGGTCGCGGGCCGCCGAGACGCGGGACTCCTCGTCGGACAGAGTCCGCCCGGTCAGCGCCTCGGCCTCCGGCAGGTTGGGGGTCAGCACCGCCGCCAGCGGCAGCAGGCGGTCTTTCAGGGTCGCCACCGCCTCGGACTCGAGCAGCTCCGCGCCGCCCTTGGCGACCATCACCGGATCGACCACCACCGGCACCCGGGGCGCCGCCGCGGCCAGGGCATCGACCACCGCGTCGATCACGTCGGGCCGGTGCAGCATGCCGATCTTGACGCAGTCGGCGCCGATGTCCTTGACCACCACGCGGATCTGCCGGGCGACGAACCCGGGCGGCACCTCGTGGATGCCCTCCACGCCCAGGGTGTTCTGGGCGGTGAGCGCGGTGATCGCCGTCATCGCGTAGCCGCCGAGGCAGGTCACCGTCTTGAGATCGGCCTGGATCCCGGCACCGCCGCCGGAATCCGACCCGGCGACGATCAGCACCCGCCCGGTCATGCGGCCACCGCGCGCACCGCGTCGCAGACGTCGGCGACCACCGACTCGATCAGCGCCGGGTCCTCGCCTTCCGCCATCACCCGGATCAGCGGCTCGGTGCCCGACTTGCGGATCAGCAGCCGGCCGCGCACGCCCAGACGTTCCTCGGCGGCCGCGATCGCCTGCTGGACGGCGGCCGAATCCAGCGGCTGGCCGCCCGCGTAGCGCACGTTGCGCAGCAGTTGCGGCAGCGGCTCGAACACCCGGCAGACCTCGCTCACCGGCGCTTCCTGCTGCTTGACGATGGCCAGGACCTGCAACGCCGCCAACAGGCCGTCGCCGGTCGTCGCATGGTCGCCGAGCACGATATGGCCCGACTGCTCGCCGCCGACGTTGAACCCGTGGGTCCGCATGTGCTCGACCACGTAGCGGTCGCCGACCCGGGTCCGGTGCAGCTGCAAGCCCTGCGAGCCCAGGTAGCGTTCCAGGCCCAGGTTGGACATCACCGTGGCCACCAGACCGCCGCCGTTCAACTGACCGTCGCGCGCCCACTGGGTGGCGATCAGGCCCATCAGCTGGTCGCCGTCGATCAGCGCCCCGGTTTCGTCGGCGATCAGCACCCGGTCGGCGTCGCCGTCGAGCGCGATCCCGATGTCGGCGCCATGCGTCACCACCTGTTCGCGCATCGCCACGGTGTCGGTGGACCCGCAGCCCTGGTTGATATTGAAGCCGTCCGGCCGCACCCCGATCGGCACCACCTCGGCGCCCAGCTCCCACAGCACCTCGGGCGCCACCTTGTAGGCGGCGCCGTGGGCGCAGTCGATCACCACCTTGAGGCCGTCGAACCCCATGCCGCGCGGCACCGTGCGCTTGACGTATTCGGTGTAGCGGCCCGGCACGTCGTCGAGGCGGCGCGCCCGGCCCAGCCGGTCCGGCGCGGCGCGCAGGCTCTCCAGGCCGTTGGCGACCCGTGATTCGATCTCCTGCTCCACCTCGTCGGACAGCTTGTAGCCGTCCGGCCCGAACAGCTTGATGCCGTTGTCGTGATAGGGGTTGTGGGAGGCCGAGATCATGACTCCCAGGTCGGCGCGCAGGGAGCGGGTCAGCATGGCGATGGCCGGAGTCGGCATCGGCCCGACCAGGATCACGTCCACCCCGCCGGCGATGAAGCCGGCCGTCATCGCCGGTTCGATCATGTACCCGGACAGGCGGGTGTCCTTGCCGATCACCACCCGGTGGCGGTGATTGCCGCGCCGAAACTGGCCGGCCGCCGCGAGGCCCACCTTGAGGGCCAGCTCGGCGGTCATGGGGTGGGTATTGGCGGTGCCTCGGATACCGTCGGTGCCAAAGAGCCTTTGTGTCATATGTTGCCTCTGTTCCAGGCGAGTTCGTCAATATATGGATTTCTGGTTAACAGATTCCCGGCTTTCCGGCAATCGTCGGAGGCCGTCGACGGCGGTCCAGACGGCCAGCGCCTGGCGGGTCGCCGCCACGTCGTGCACCCGCAGGACCGCCGCCCCCGCCGCCACCCCGCGCAGGGCGGCGGCCAGCGACCCGGGCATCCGGTCCTTGGGCGCCACGTCGCCGCACAGGTGGGCGATGAACCGCTTGCGCGACACCCCGAGCAGCAGCGGACAGCCGAGGTCGGCCAATTGGTCCAGGTGGGCCAGCAGGGCCAGGTTGTGCTCCAGGGTCTTGCCGAATCCGATCCCCGGGTCGATGGCGATCCGGTCGCGCGGGATCCCGGCCTGCTCGCAGGCCCAGACCCGGTCGGCCAGGAACGACCGCACCTCGGCCACCACGTCGGTGTACCGGGGATCGTCCTGCATGGTGCCCGGTTCGCCCCGCATGTGCATCAGGACCACCGGGACCCCCAGTTCGGCCGCCGCGGCCAGGGAGTCCGGATCGCCGGTCAGCGCCGTGACGTCGTTGATGACCGTCGCGCCGGCTTCGACGGCGGCCCGCATCACCGCCGCGCGCCGGGTATCGACCGACAACGGCACCCCGTTTCCCGCCAGTCCCCCGATGACCGGCAGGACGCGCGCCAGTTCCTCCTCCAGGCTCACCGGAGCCGCCCCGGGGCGGGTGGATTCGCCGCCGATGTCCAGGATGTCGGCGCCCTCGGCGATCAGCCGGCGGCCATGCGCGAT
>JANQGL010000373.1 GCA_028277325.1 Magnetospira sp. | reverse complement strand
TCGATGGCCAGGGTGTACATGGTCAGGTCGTTCGATCCGATGGAGAAGAAGTCGGCCGCCTGGGCCATCGCGTCGGCCGCCAGCGCCGCCCCCGGCACCTCGATCATCACCCCGACCGGCGGCAGCGGGTCGGCGAACGGCACCCCCTTGCGGCGCAGCTTGGTGGCCACCGTCTTGATCGCCTCGCGGGCCCGCCGCACCTCGCTGACCGACGACACCATCGGCAACAGGATGCGGATCGGTCCGTGCACCCCGGCCCGCAGGATGGCCCGGATCTGGGCTTCGAACAGGTTGCGCAGCTTCAGCGACAGCCGGATGCCGCGCAGGCCGAGCACCGAGGCGACCGAGGACCCCACCTCGTCGACCAGCGACACCGCGATCTTCTCGCCGCCGATGTCGAGGGTGCGCACCGTCACCGGATGCCCGCCCATGCCGTCGACCAGGGTTTTCAGAAGCTCGTACTGCTCCTCCTCGTCGGGCAGGTCCTCCCGGTTCATGAACATGAACTCGGTGCGCAGCAGCCCGATTCCGGCCGCTCCCGCCTGCACCACCTGCGGCAGTTCGACCGGCAGTTCGATGTTGGCCTGCAGCAGGATGTTGGTGCCGTCGGTGGTCGTCGCCGGGCGCTTGCGCAGGCGGGCCAGGGCGCGCTGCTTGCGGTGCAGGTCGTCGATGCGGCGCCGGTACAGGGCCAGGGTTTCCGGGCTCGGATTGGCGATCACCCGCCCGCTGCCGCCGTCGACGATCAGCACGGTGCCGTTGCGCACCCCGGTCACCAGGTCGTTCGCGCCGAGCACCGTGGGCAGACCCAGGGCGCGCGCCATGATCGCGGTGTGCCCCTCGGCGCCGCCCAATGCCGCCGCCATGCCCTCGACCCGGCGCGGGTCCATCTGCGCCGCGTCGGCCGGGGTGATCTGGTCGGAGACGATGATGCTGCCCTTGGGCACCGGGGTGAAGCCGCGCGACGGCTCGCCGATCAGGTTCTGCAGGACCCGGTTGCCGACCGAGCAGATGTCGTCCGCCCGCTGCGACAGGTAGCTGTCCTTCATCGCCATGAAGCCGGCGCTGATTTCCTGGATCTCGGCCTCCAGGGCCGCCTCGGCGTTGATGCGGTGCCTCTCGATCCGGCTCTCGACGCCGCGGATCAGGCGCGACCCGCTGAGCATGTGGTGGTAGGCGTCGAGGATGTAGCCCACCTCCTCGGCCGCCGCGTCGGGCAGGCCGCGCGCCTTGGTGCGCAGGGCGCCGATCTGGCGCCGCGTCTTGGCGACCGCGGCGGCGAATCGCTGCTGTTCGGCCGGCACCCGGTTGGTGGCGAGCCGGTACTCGGGAATCGGCAGGGTTCGGCAGTCGCGCAGGTGCGCCTCGCCGATGGCGATCCCGGGCGCCACGGCAAGTCCATCGAAAACCTGTTCGGGTGGCGCCTCCGGCGCCTCCGGATCACTCCTTTCCGGTTCGTCGGCCACGCGCGGCCTCCACTCCCTGCATTGCGGGTCAGTCTTCCTGGAACTTGGCGTCGACGAGGGCGGCCAATGCCTCCATCGCCGGTTCCGCCTCCGGTCCCGAGGTGCTGACCTCGATTTCGGTTCCCATCGCCGCGGCGAGCAGCATCAGTCCCATGATCGACAGCCCGGACACGCTCTGATCGCCGCGCCTGACCTCGATCCGGGCATCGAAGGTGCCGGCCAGCTTGACGAACTTCGACGCCGCCCGGGCATGCAGGCCGCGCTGATTGGTGATCGTCAATGTCCTGGTCAGCGCCCCGCCGCCGGTTCCGTCCGCGTTCACCTGGTCACCCCCCCAACAACTGCGACGCCACGTTGATGTATTTGCGGCCCGCCTCCTGGGCCTTCTTCACGGCGTCGGCCAGATTCCCTTCCTGGCGCACGCTGGCCAGCTTGATGAGCATCGGGAGGTTGACCCCGGCGATCACCTCCACCCGTGCCTTGTCCATGATCGAGATGGCGAGATTGGACGGCGTGCCGCCGAACATGTCGGTCAGCAGCACCACGCCGCTGCCGGAATCCACCGCCGCCACGTTGTCGAGGATCTCCCGCCGGCGGACCTCCATGTCGTCTTCCGGGCCGATGCACACCGTGCGCACGCGCTGTTGCGGACCGACCACATGTTCCATCGCGTTGACGAGTTCGACGGCCAGATTTCCATGCGTCACGAGGACAAGGCCGATCATCGTTTGTTGGTCCTCACCGAATTCCCCCAGCCACTGCAATCATGACAGCCTTTTACCCGCCCTGTCCATCCAGGTCACGATGCCGGACGCCGACCCGCCAGCCGCCGTCGGCCAGCCGCGCCGCCAGCCGCTCGGCCGTGTGGACCGAGCGGTGGCGGCCGCCGGTGCAGCCCACGGCGATGGTGAGGTAGCTTTTTCCCTCGGCCGCGTAAAGCGGCAGCAGCGGCTCGATGAGCCGGCACAGATGATCGAAGAACACCGCGAATCCCGGATCCGCTTCGAGCCGGCCGGCGACCGCGGCATCGCGCCCGGTGAGCGGCCTCAGGGCCGGGTCGTAGTGGGGATTGGGCAGGAACCGGACGTCGAACACCAGGTCGGCATCGCGCGGCAGGCCGCGCTTGAACCCGAACGACATCACGAACAGGCTCAGGCCGTGCGCGGTGTCCGCCGAGGGATCGCCGAACTGCCGGCGCAGCCGGGTCTTCAGCCCGCCGAGCGGCAGATCGGTGGTGTCGAGCACCAGATCGGCGCGGCCGCGCAACGGGTCGAGCAGCCGCCGTTCGTGGCGGATGCCGTCGAGCACCGGCCGGTCGACGGCCAGCGGGTGGCGGTGGCGGGTTTCCTCGTAGCGGCGGTGCAGCTCGGCGTCCCCGCAGTCGAGGAACAGCACCTGCACGGTGACCCCGTCGACGGCGCGCAGACGGTCGATCTCCTCGGCCAGGGCCTCCAGGCCGAATCCGCGGGTGCGGATGTCGATCCCGATGGCGAGCCGGCCGCCCGGCGCGTCGCCGCCGCGCACCAGGGCGCCGAGCAGGGTCAGCGGAATATTGTCGACGGTCTCGAACCCGAGGTCCTGGAACGCCTTCAGCGCCGAGGTCTTGCCGGCCCCCGACAGGCCGGTCACCACCAGCACCTGCCGCGTCGACGGGTCGGTCATCGGCCGAACGCCCCGCTGTGGCAGATCGCCGGGTTGTGCGCCATCTTCGCCGCCGCGCGCACCTTGGCGGCGGCCGAGGCCTCGGTCGCGCAGAGGACGACGCGGGGCACCGCGACTCCCAGCACGTCCTCGCTCTCGGGATCCGGCAGGCGCGGGACCTCGGACGGCGGCACCAGGTCGATCAACAGCGCCACCGGGACCGAGTCCCGGTGCGGCAGCCGCATCAGGCCGAGGCCGCGCACCTCCAGGAGTCCGGACAGGGACTCCGGCGGCTGCGCCGCGACGCCGCCGCCGACCGCGGCGAGCTCGACGAAATCGTCCGCCACCAGCCGCGCCCCGGCGTCGATCAGACGCAGCGCCAGATCGGACTTTCCGCTGCCGGAGGGGCCGCGCAACAGCACCCCGGCACCGTCCAGATCGACGCAGGTGGCGTTCATTCTCAGGGTATCCGACATCGGCCGCCTCCTCGCGGCAAGTTCAGACACAGGGCGCCGTCGATTGCAAGGGGCGCTTGAGACGGCCGCCCATTGAACCCCCGGTCCGGGTCTGATAAAGCCGGCCCATGTTCGAGACCTCCGCCGACTGCCCGCACCTGTTCCTGGTCCGCCCGGCCCCGGAAATCCTCCTCAAGGCCGCGGGCACCCGGCGCCGCTTCGAAACCCGGCTGCGCGACACCCTGCGCGGCGCCCTGACGCGGGCCGGACTCGCGCATCGCCTGGCCACCGACCACGGCCGCCTGCTGCTGCGCAGCGACGACGCGGCCACGACCGAAGAGGTTTGCGCGCGGGTGTTCGGGGTGGCGTCGATCTCGCCGGTCGACCGGGTGGTCGGCGGCGGACCGGACGCCTTCGCGGCGGCCGCGGCCGACCTGTACCGCGACCTGGTCGGCGGCCGGGCCTACGCGGTGCGCGCCAAATGCATCGGCCGCCGCCTGCACCGAAGCATGGACGTGGAGCGCAGGGTCGGCGCGGCGCTCAATCCGTTCGGCCGGGTCGACCTGACGCATCCCGAGGTGACGGTGCGCCTGGAGGTGCACGGCGACACCGCGCTGCTGCACGCCCGCCGCATCGAAGGTCCCTGCGGGTTTCCGCTCGGCACCCAGGGCAGGGTCACGGCGCTGGTCTCGGGCGGCTTCGATTCGGTGGTCGCCGCCTGGATGATGATGAAGCGCGGCGCCACCGTGGAGTCCGCGTTCTGCAACCTGGCCGGCGCCGCCCACGAGGCCCAGGTGGCGGCCATCGTCAAGACCCTGGTCGCGCGCTGGGGCGGCGACATGGCGGCGCGGCTGCACGTGGTGGACCTGGCGCCGGCGGTCGACGAGCTGCGCGCCCGCTGCGATCCCGAGGTCTGGCAGATCGTCCTCAAGCGGCTGATGTACCGGGCCGGCTGCGCCATCGCCCACCGCACCCGCAGCGAGGCCCTGGTGACCGGCGAGGCCCTGGGCCAGGTCTCCTCGCAGACCCTGAGCAACCTGAATTCCATCGACGTGGCGGCCGACCTGCCGGTGCTGCGGCCGCTGATCGGTTTCGAGAAGCGCGACATCGTGACCCTGGCGCGGCACGTCGGCACCGCCGGGATGTCGGAGAAGGTGCCGGAGCACTGCGCCCTCACCCGGCACCGCCCGGCCACCCGCAGCACGGTCGGACGGATCGACCGCGCGGAGGCCCGCCTCGACCCGGCGGTGATGGCGCGGGCGCTGGCCACGCGCCGCCTGGTCGATCTGGACGCCCTGGAGACCGACAGCGGCGCCGGCGGTGCGGTGGTGGACGCGGTGCCGGACGGGGCGCGCCTGATCGACCTGCAGGGCGACGACGCCTTCGCCGCCTGGCACCCGGACGACGCCGAGCGCTTCAGCGCCGGCCGGCTGCTCGGGGACATGGACCGCCTGGACCGGGCGCGCCCGCTGCTGCTCTACTGCGAGCAGGGGACCCAATCGGCGGTGCTCGCCGAGTACCTGCGCGAGGCCGGGTTCGCCGCCCATTCGTTCCGCGGCGGCACGCGGGGGCTGCGACGGCACCTGGAGGGACGATGACGGCCGACGACGGCACGATCCGGGTCGGGGTCTCGGCCTGCCTGACGGGCGACAGGGTCCGTCACGACGGGGGCCACAAGAGGAACCCCTTCGTGCTCGACCGCCTCGGTCCCTACGTGACCTACGTCGCGGTCTGTCCGGAGACGGCGATCGGGCTCGGCGTGCCGCGCGAAACCATCCGCCTGGTCCGCGACGGCGACGCGGTACGGCTGACCGGCACCCGGTCGGGCGACGATCACGGCGACGCCATGCGGGCGTTCGGGCAACGGGCGGCGGCCGACCTGGCGGCGCAGGACCTGGACGGCTACCTGTTCAAGAGCAGGTCGCCCAGCTGCGGCCTGTTCCGGGTCAAGGTCTACGACGCCGACGGGGCGTCGGCGGGCAACGGACGCGGCCTTTACGCCGGGGAAATCGTGGCGGCGCTGCCCGACCTGCCGGTCGAGGAGGAGGGGCGCCTGAACGACCTGCCGCTGCGCGAGGCGTTCATCGAACGGCTGTTCGCCCACCACCGGGTGCGCCGCTTCCTGGCCGGCGACTGGACGCTCGGCGATCTGGCGGCCTTCCACAGCCGCGAGAAGCTGCTCCTGATGGCCCACGACCCCAAGACCTACAAGGACCTGGGACGGCTGGTGGCGACCGCCAAGGGGCGGCCGCGCGGCCAGCTGGCGGCCGACTACCGGCGCGGTTTCATGGCCGGGATGGCCAAGCGCGCCACCCTGGGACGCAACGCCAACGCCCTGCGCCACATGGCCGGATACGTCAAGACGCATCTGGACGCCGCCGGACGGGCCGAGCTGGCGGCGGTCATCGAGGACTACCGCGACGGGCTCGTGCCGCTGATCGTGCCGATCACCCTGCTGCGCCATTTCGTGCGCCGGTTCGGGGTCGCCTACCTGGCCGGGCAGAGCTACCTGGACCCCCATCCCAAGGAGCTGATGCTGCGCAACCACGCGTAAGGCCGGGCCTCTGCCCGGCCTTGCCGGAAAAGGGCCGGTCGAATTCGGTCTATTCGCTGCGCATCATCCGCCGGCCGCCGATCGCGCCGAGCGCCACCAGGGCCGAGCCGAACAGCCATGCGGCGGCCGGCAGGGGCACCCCGACGCCGCCGCCGACCCAGGCGATCTTGCGGCCGCCGTCGTCCTCCTTGTTGGCAAGGTCGGTGCGCGCCGCGAAGAAGTAGTTGCCGCCGCTCAGTTGCGTCAAGTCGAGCGCCTTCTGGGTCGACACCGAAAACCGGATCGACGGCGAAAAGGCGTCCGGATCGGTGCTCCGCACCTCGTACATCGGCCGTCCGAAACCGCCGAAATCGGCTTCCGGGGGATTGGCGATCAGGCGCGCGCCCGGCTGCAGCAGGTTGATCCCGGTGACCCCCACCGCCTCGTCGAGCGAGAATCCGAAGTTCGACAGGTTGATGGTCCGGTCCGGATCGTCGCTGACCCCCTCGACCACGAACCGGTAGGTGTATTGGCCGTCGGCGGCCTCCTGCTGGTAGATGTCCACGCGGACGTGGCCCGGGCCGAGTTCCCGATTGTGCGCCGCGTCCATGAACTCGTCGAGGACGAACGTCCCCCACAGGATGCCCAGCGAC
>JANQGL010000110.1 GCA_028277325.1 Magnetospira sp. | reverse complement strand
TGTCGGCCCGGCGCCCCAGTCAAGCATTTGTTTGTGCAGCGATTCACCAAACGAATGTCGACCTTCGCCCGAATCTTTCGTTTGGATCGCTGCACTAGGCAGGCGGATCAGTTTGGGCGCTTCTCCTGACCGTTTCTCGGAAATGTACTTGAAGGGAACGCCGTCTTCGGCTGTCGTGGAGACGCCGCTACTGCGAGAGAAGGACCATGGAATTGAAATGGAAAGAAATCATAGATAATCACACTGACAAAGAATTGTGCTTCCAAGCCAAACGCCGGACGATGCTGCTCATCGCGGGCTTCGGCGACGACGCGAGCATGTTTGCGCCGTTGATGGAGACCCAACTCGCCGGTCACGTCACGCTGGTCCCGCTGAATTTGCCGGGCTTCGGCGCACCGCCATTGGAGGAGCGCACCACGCTTGAGCGCTTGGCAGACGTAGTCGTCGAGGCGGCGCGCGAACATGGCGCGGAGTTGATCGCCGCGCACTCAATCGCCTCGATCATCGCGTCGCTCGCCGCACGGCGCGACGACTGCCCCTTGCGCCTGATCGTCTCGTTGGAGGGCAACATCAGTCCTCAGGACGCCTACTTCTCCGGCACCGCAGCCGACTATGACGGGCCGGATACTTTCCGCGCCGCGTTTCTCGACCGTCTGGACGATATGGCGCGCGAGGCTCCGATCATCGGACGCTATCGCGAGGTCGTCGCGCGGGCCGATCCGCAGGCGCTCTGGGAGTTGGGTTGCGATGCCCGCGCGTTCTCGGACGCGCACATGCCCGGTGCGGTGCTGCGCGAGGCCGCCGAGGTGATCTACCTGTACAACCCAGACAACTGTCCGCCCGAGACGTTGCAATGGCTTGCGCGCAACCCGATACGGCACGGGGTGCTCACGGGTGCAACGCATTGGAAGAGCGTCGATCAACCAGAGATGCTGAGCGAGAAAATCCTGACCGCGCTCGCATAGGGAACGTTGCGCCACGTATGCTCTACGGAAAAGGACTTCTAAGTGCGCTGTAACGAAAGAAGGGTTTGTTGGCACCATGATCGCAGCCGCTGGATTCATGTTACGCATACGTCGGGCGTCCGCTCCCGTCGGGGCGGCGCACACCGCCGATTTCGTGATTGCAGCATGATATCGGCCCCTAGCGCCGCCGGCTCACGCGGCGCCGGCGAATGTGAACCCCGCCGCCTCGACGGCGGCCCGGACGGTGGCCGCGTCGGCCCCGTCCACGGCGACCGTCGCCGCCGCCAGGTCGACCCGCGCCGAGGCGCCGGACACCGACTCCCGTATCGCCTTTTCGACCGACGCGGCGCAGCCGCCGCAGGTCATTCCGTCCACTTTGTAAACCTCTGTCATCGACCTCTCTCCGTCTCGATCGAAGGGGGATTTTGGAAAGTCGATCCTCGGCCGCCGGCCGTCAAGGAGGATCGGCCCCGAAAGGGCTACAAAGATTACGTGACTCGCACGGTATTCGGCCGATAGTATATTTTTCCCTCTACTTTGTTGACTTGGGTGAACTAATGGCGGTGCAGGGAGTCGCGCTCGTACCATTGGTCTTTGTGGTCGTCGCCGCGACAGGCTGCTGCCTTGCCGCGTCGTCGGCGATCGCCATGGACAGAATCCCGATCCGCACGATTTCGCCGGCCGACGACGTGTCGCCCGTAAAAGCCGATCTCGGGCGCCGGCTGTTTACCGATCGGCGATTCTCGGACGCCGGCGACGTCGCCTGCGTCGATTGCCACGACCCCATGCAGGGGGGCGCCGACGGCCGCCCGACCTTCCGCGGCACCGGCGGCGCGGTCGGCGATGTCAACACGCCGACCGTCTACAACGCGGCCTACAACCTCGCGCAGGGATGGATCGGCCGCGCCGAGACCCTTCGCGACCAGATCGACGACCACCTGGCCGACCCGCGCGTTTTCGGCACCGACTGGGACGCCCTGCTCGACCGCCTGGGCGGTGACCCGGCGATCGACGGCGCCTTCGTCGCCGCTTATGGCAATGGCCCGACCCGCGCCACCGCCACCGACGCCCTGGAAACCTATCTGCGCAGCCTGGTCACCACCGGATCGCCGTTCGACCGCTTTCTGGGCGGCGACCCGACGGCCATCTCCGAGGATGCGCGGGCCGGCTACGCCCTGTTCAGGGCCTACGGCTGCGCCGCCTGCCACCAGGGCGCCAACCTGGGCGGCAACCTCTATCAGGTGCTCGGCGTGATCCGGGACTATTTCGCCGACCGGAGCCATGACCCGGCGCCGGCCGACCTGGGGCGCTACGACATGACCGGGGACGCCCGCGACCGCCACCTGTTCCGGGTTCCCGGACTGCGCCGCGCCGCCAGCACCGCCCCCTATTTCCATGACGGCAGCATCGCCACCCTGGAGGAGGCCATCCAGGTGATGGCCGTCTATCAGCTGGGCCGCCACCTGGACGGCGACCAGATCCGCCAGATCGCCGCCTTTCTGCGCAGCCTCGAACCAGACTGATCGGACCGTCCGATGCCGAACGTGCGCACGCCTTTGCTTGCCCAGGCCGCCGTTGCCTTGTTGGCCATCGGCCTGGTGGCGGCCACCGCGGCGCTCAACTGGATCGACGACGACCCGCGGGGCGGGGACGCCACGTCGGCCATTCTCGACCGGGCGCGCCACTTGGATACCGAGTTGAACACCCTCGTGGCGCGGACCAGCGGCTTCCAGCTCGTCCACTACGACGGGTTCACGGCCCTGGTGCAGCGCCTGCGCAGGCTCGAGGGCGATCTGCGCCGGACCGCCCGGCCGGATCACCGCACGGACGGGACCCTGGAATCCGGAATCGAACACCTCGTCGAGTCGCTCGACGCGAAGCGCCGGCACGCCGAACGCGTCGCCACGTACAGCAGCACCATCGTCAACTCCCTGCGCTACCTCGGAACCGCCACCGACAGGGTGGCGGCGGGCCTGGGGCCGGACCAGGCGAGGCTTCTGACGTCCCTGCTGACCAGCACGCTGCGCCTTCAGGTGCTCCCCGACGAGGCCGACGCCGCGCGGCGGCTGGCCGACCGGGTGCGCCGGCTGCGGGCGTCGGGCAACCTGTCCGCCGACGTGGACGTGCTTCTGCAGCACGCCGATGTCACGTTCAAGGCGCGGCGCGCCCTGAACATCGAAATGGCGGCGTTCGAGTCGGTCGGCACGACGACCCTGCTGAGCGATCTCGCCGCGCGGCACGCCGCCGCCTACCTGTCGCGGGCCCGGAAACTCGGCCAGGACAAACTGATCCTGATGGCGGTCGTCGGCCTGCTGGTGCTGGCCATTCTCGGGACCTTTCAGCGGCTGCGTCGCCGGCACGCCCAGGCAGCCCAGGCCCGGCAAAGCCTGCGCGCGGTCCTCGATACCATGCCGGCCGCCGTGGCGTTGTTCGATTCCGACGACCGTCTGATGCTTCGGAACGACAAGCTGGCGGCGTTTTGCAACACCATCGGCGAACGGATCGCGCAGGGCATTCATTTCGACAGCATGATCCGGCTGGCGGCCGAGTCCGGCGCCTTCGCGGTGCCGCGCGAGGAACTGCCGCGGTTCGTCGACAAGGTGATCGCCCTCAGCCGCGAGGCGGATTCCGAGGTCCACCTGCCGATGGCCGATGGCCGGCACTTGCTGAAGCGGAGCGACCGGATGGACGACGGCCGCATGATCAGGGTGCTGTTCGACGTCACGCGGACGAAACGAATCGAGGCCGAGTTGCGCACGTTGTCGCAGGCGGTGGAGCAGAGCCCGGTCTCGATCGTGATCACCGACGCCGACGGCCACATCGAGTACTGCAACCCCCATTTCACGGAGGTTACCGGCTACACGCTGGACGAGGTGGTCGGCCGCAATCCCCGAATCTTCCGGTCCGGCTTCAGCTCGAACGCCGACTACGAGCGGATGTGGCGGACCATCACCAGCGGTCGCGAGTGGCGGGGCGATTTCCACAACCGGACCAAGTCCGGCGCCCTGATCTGGGAAAAGGCGGTGGTCGCCCCGGTGCGCGACGACTCCGGCCGCATCGCCCATTTCATGTCGGTGCGCGAGGACATCACCGCCCGCAAGCAGCAGGAAGCCCTGTTGTACCGGCAGGCCAAGTACGATCCGCTGACCGACCTGCCCAACCGCTCGATGGCCCTGGAAAGCCTGCATGCCCTGATCGCCCTGGCGCATCGCAGCGGCCGCCGGGTCGCCCTGATGATCATCGACCTGGACGATTTCAAGACGGTCAACGAGGCGCGTGGCCACGCCGCCGGCGACGCGCTTTTGCAGCAGGTCGGCAAACGGATCGCGCGGTGCGCACGAGACTCCGACCTGGTTGCCCGGCTGGGCGGCGACGAGTTCGCGGTGGTCCTCCCGGAGCTCGAAGGCCGCCAGGAAGCGCGCGGACTCGCGGAACGGATCATGGGGCGGTTCACGGAGCCGTTCGCGATCGACGGACCCGGCGTTTCGGTGACCCTCAGCATCGGCATCGCGGTCTATCCGGACGACGGCGGCGAGCCGCACATCCTGATGCGCAACGCCGATTCGGCGATGTACCGGGTCAAGGACACCGGGCGCAACAACTATGCCTTCTTCTCGGAAAAGCTGGAATCGATCCGCCGCTACCGGCGCGAGGTCGAATCGGAACTGGCCGGGGCGGTCGAGCGCGGCGAGATCAGGGTCCATTACCAGCCCCTGATCGACCTGGCGACCGACTCGGTGATCGGCGCCGAAGCCTTGTGCCGGTGGACCAACCCGTCGCTCGGGGAGGTGCCGCCCGACACCTTCATTCCGCTGGCCGAGGACCGCGGCCTGATCGTCCCGATCGGTCGCGAGATCCTGCGCAGGGCCTGTGCCGACGCCGCGCGATGGCGCCGCCAGACGTCCGGGTTCCGGCACATCTCGATCAACGTGTCGCCCCGGCAACTGGAGGCCAAGGCCGGCTTTCCGGAACTGGTGAAACGGGCCCTGGACGAAACCGGCCTGCCGGCCGGCGCGCTGACCCTGGAAATCACCGAGAGCCTGCTGATCGACAATTTCGCCGGGTCCGTGGAGTCCCTGTCGCGGCTGCGTGACATGGGGGTCGGGATCGCGATCGACGATTTCGGCACCGGGTATTCGTCGTTCGCCTACCTGAAACGGTTCAAGTTCTCGGCATTGAAGATCGACCGCAGCTTCGTGCGCGACCTGACCGACAACCAGGACAACCTGACCCTGGTGCATTCGCTCATCAACCTGGCACGGGCACTGGACCTGCAAGTGGTCACGGAAGGTATCGAGACCGAGAAGCAACGCCGGCATCTGGTGCGTTTCGAGGCGCGGATCGGGCAGGGATTCCTGTTCTGCCGGCCGCTGCCGAACCACGAATTCACCGCCTACCTTCTGGAACGGGCGGCGGTTGCCGAGGGCCAATGTTTGGGATAGGTATGCCGTTTCGCCAAATATCCTCGGGGATCACGCAGGGGAAATCCGCGCCATGACACGCACCGAGCCGCCGGGCCGCGACCAGTTGGACCCGATCGAGATCGCCAGTCGCGACGAGATCGCCGCGCTGCAACTGGAGCGCCTCAAATGGAGCCTTCGCCACACCTACGACAACGTGGCCCACTACCGGGCCCGGTGCGACGAGAACGGCGTCACCCCGGACGACCTGGCGCACCTGGAGGACCTGACCAAGTTCCCCTTCACCCACAAGGACGACCTGCGGGCCAACTATCCGTTCGACTGGTTCGCGGTGCCGATGGAGCGGGTGGTCCGGGTCCACGCCTCCTCGGGCACCACCGGCAAGCCCACGGTGGTCGGCTACACCCAGAACGACGTCGACATGTGGGCCGGCCTGATGGCGCGCTCGATCCGCGCCTCCGGCGGCCGGCGCCATGACAAGGTCCAGGTGGTCTACGGCTACGGCCTGTTCACCGGCGGCCTCGGCGCCCACTACGGGGCCGAGCGGCTGGGCTGCACGGTGATCCCCATGTCGGGCGGCCAGACCCAGAAGCAGGTTCAGATGATCCAGGACTTCAAGCCCGACATCATCATGGTCACCCCGTCCTACATGCTGGTCATCCTCGACGAGATGGCGCGCCAGGGCATCGACCCGCGCGACACCTCGCTGCGCATCGGCATCTTCGGGGCCGAGCCCTGGACCCAGAAAATGCGCGAGGAGCTGGAAGCGCGGGCCGGCATCGACGCCATCGACATCTACGGCCTGTCCGAGGTGATCGGCCCCGGGGTCGCCAACGAGTGCATCGAGACCAAGGACGGCCTGCACCTCTGGGAAGATCATTTCTATCCCGAAATCATCGACCCGGTGACCAACGAGGTGCTGCCGGACGGCCAGATGGGCGAGCTGGTGCTCACCTCCCTGACCAAGGAGGCGATGCCGATCATCCGCTACCGGACCCGCGACCTGACCACCCTGATGCCGGGCACCGCGCGCGCCATGCGCCGCATCGCCAAGATCACCGGGCGATCCGACGACATGCTGATCATCCGCGGGGTCAACGTGTTCCCGAGCCAGATCGAGGAGCTGATGCTCAAGGACGACCGGCTGGGCCCGCACTACCAGCTCGAACTGCGCCGCGGGGGGCGGCTCGACCACCTGACGGTGCTCGGCGAGCTGCGCGAGGGGCCCGACGACGAGGACCGCAAGGTGGCCATCGCGCGCGACCTCGAACATGTCATCAAGTCCTACATCGGCATCTCGACGCGGGTTCGGATCGGCAGCCCGGGCAAGGTGGAGCGCTCGCTCGGCAAGGCCAAGCGGGTCATCGATCTCCGCCCCGCGGAATGAACGGCGTGTCCCGCCGCGGCGTCGTGCCGTCCCCGGCGGTTTCCCCGCCCCCCACCGAAGGGGCGCCGAAAATCTTGCGCAGAATCCCCGGCGCGAGGGCCGACAGAGCGTTGACGCCGACCTGCGGGGACTCGATCGGACCGTTCACCCGATAGGTGGCGGCGAACACCCCGCCGCCCTCTTCGCCGCCGGTAAGAACCTCGCCAAGCACCGGAATCTTGCCGAAGAACGCGTTGAGGGCATAGGCGGGGACCACCGTGCCCGAGATGTCGACGCTGTCGGCGTGCAGATAGTAGTGTCCGGACAGGGTGCCGCCGAGGCTGAGACCGGTCGCCTTGCCGTCGGTGATCTCTAGAACCCCGTTCTCGTATCGGAACGGCGCTTCCAGGCTCGAGAACTTGAGCCCCTCGCCGGCCTCCAGCGCCTCCAGGATGCCGGTCACCGACAGATAGCTGACGATGCGGGCGATGGTCGGCGCCCTGCGCAGCCGGAAATCGTCGATCCGCAATTCCCCCTGCAGGGGGGAGTGGGGCTGGTCGTCGAGGAACCGGCCGGTAAGCTTCAGCAGTCCGCCGTCCATGCGTTCGTAGAGCCGGAACAGTTTCAGGGTCGCCCCGGCATCGTCGGACGTGATCTCCAGGTTGCGCTGGTCGCCGTCCGGCTGGATGGTCACCCGGATCACCTGGCCGTCGCCCAGCCGACCCTGCATGTGGATGCCGCGCCACTTGGTCCCGTCGTAGTCCATCGCCCCGGCGACCTGCGTCAGCTCCTTGCCCGGCCCGAGCCACAGGCTGCGGACGTTGGTCGACAGGGTGACCGGCGGCAGGTCGGCGAGCGGCGCTTCGTCGGCGGTCGGCGGTTCGGCGCGCGACAGGTTTTCGAGCACCCCCGCCATGTCGAAGCTCTCGCCCTCGAAGTTGGCGTCCCAGCCGCCGCCGGCGCGCGGCACCACGATTCCGGACAAATCGGTGTGCGCGTAGGACAGGCGGTCGAACTGGACCCGGGCCAGCCTGGTTTCCGGTTCGGCCACCTCGGCGGTGCCCTCGATCAGCAGGTCGCCGGCCCGCACGTGGAAACGGGGCACCGAGGTCAGGGTGCCGTCGACGAACCGCAGGTCCGCCTCGGCCCGCCCCTCGCGCCCCGACTCCTTGTGCCAGCCAAGGCCCGACAGGGTCAGGTCCATGCGCCTCAGGTCGAGCCGCGCCTGGAGCAGGCTGCGGCCGTCGTTCTCGATGGTGTAGCGCACCTCGGCATCGGCCGGGCCCTGCATGAAGTCCTCCGAGAACGGCGCGAAGTCCAGTCCCAGTTCCGCGTTGCGCTGCCGGTCGTCGACTTCGCCCTGCACGTGGTAGCGGCGCACGAAGGGCCGCGGCTCGGCGAAGAACTCCTTCCAGGCCAAGGCGGCGCGGATGCTGCCCACCTGGGCGTCGCCGGTGATCTCCATGTCGCGGTTGGCGGCCCGCAGGTGCAGCGTCCCTTCGGTGAGGTCCAGGTCGCGCACGATGTCGCGCATCCGCACGTCGGTCAGGTCGGCCTCCGCCGTCACCTGGACATCCTGGGTCCGCAACGCCTTGAGCAGTCCGAACCCCAGCGTCACCCGGGCCCGGCCGGTGCCGCTGATGCGCGTCGAATCGAGTCCGACCGAGGACGCGAACCCGAACGGTTCATGGTCGATCAGGTCGAGCGCCTCCGACAGCCCCCCTTCGATGTCGAGCGTGATATCGGCCTTCTCCCGGTCGGTGTGCAGGTCCAGCAGGTCGACCCGCCCCTCGCGCAGGGTCAGCCCGCCCTGGGCGACCGGATGGATGTCGATGTCGAACCGCGTCGTGTCGAACCTGGCGCGCGCCGAGACGCCGTCGAGCTTCGGCATCGGCGGCAGGTAATCGACCGTGATCCCGCCGCCGTCCAGGTTGCCGGTCAGGTTGTCGACCGCGACCGCGCCGTCGGCGTCCAGGTCGAGCGCCAGGCGCAGGCGGCCCTCGGTCACCGTGCCGCGGGACAGATGCCCGATGCACCAGTCGCGCGCCCCGTCGGCCAGGCCGGCCGGCCACAGCTCGGCCAGGCGGTCGAACGGCACCTCGCGCAGATCGATGTCGGCGCGCAGCCGGGCGCCGTCGCCGATCCGTTCCACCCGTCCCTGGGCCACCGCCGTCGGGCCACCGGCGTCGAGCCCCAGGCGGGCGATCTCGGCACGCCCGTCGTCCGGCCAGAAGCGGCCGGCGAGGTCGATTCGGCGCACCGGCAGCGGATGGTCGGCCGGCGGAACCCGCAATCGGGCGTCGGGCGGCAGTTCGACCACCGCCTCGCCCAGGGTCAGGCGCCCTTCCGAAAACAGATAGCCGCCGCGCAGCGCGAGGCCGCCGACCGGGAGCCGCTGCGCCGCCGGCACGGCCAGGGTGAGCGCCCCGTCGCCGCCGCGCAGGTCGAATTCGACCGCCTCCAGACGTCCGTCCAGCCGCCCCGCCGCGGTGACCGTGCCGTTCAGCGGCACCGCCAGGGCGAGCCACTCGCCGGTGCGCGGAAACAGCCGGCCGAGGATGCCGGCCGGAAGGTCGCGGAACGACAGATCGGCCGACAGGCTTCCGTCGGA
>JANQGL010000031.1 GCA_028277325.1 Magnetospira sp. | reverse complement strand
TTTCGGGGCCGCCGGACGGGCGCTCCAGTCTCTCCACGAACCGTCTCTCCGTCCCGTCGACGGTGCGTCGGACGATGCACCACAGCTCGTCCCGGTCGGCGGCGGGAACCGTTTCCAAGGCTTCCACGGCGCCGGCCGTGGGATGGCGGTGCCATCCGCCGACGTCCTGCGACGGCAGAAAGGTGTAACCGAGCAGCACGCCGTCGTCGCGGGCCGCCCAAAGGATCTGGTCCGGGTCCTGCTGCCAGGCCATGTCCAGCAGGCCGTCGCCGGTGATGTGGTCGGCGAGCAGCGACAGTTCGTCGGTCACGTAGCCGTCGGCCTCGAAGGAGTATCGGATGCCCATCAGCTTCCGGCGCGAGCGCTGCACGTAAAGGAAGTAGCCGTTGGCCCGCAAGGCGGCGCCGGATGCCGAACCCTGATTGTCCTCCTGGCCGATGTTGACGGCGTTGGGGGTGACGGTCGGGTCCGACGACAGCCCGGACCACACTTTCCACTCCCCGAGGTCGGCGCCGACCATGAGAATCGAACGGGTGGCGGACACCCAGCGGATATGCGGGATTCCGTCGTCGGATAGAATCTGTTGCTCGATGGCGTGGTCGTCGTCGTCGCCGGTCTGGAACGCAAGGTAATCGGAGCTGCGCGACATCCACAGCCGGTTGGGGTCGCCGCCGCCGGCGACCGCCAGGCGGTCCTGGAAGAACCCGATGGCTTCCGGATACAAGCCCAGGCGCCAATCCGAAACCGCGCCGGCCGCCGCGAAGTTCACCGTCACGTCGGCGACGGCCACGGTCTCGGAGGTGACGGACGTAATGCGCGCCTCGCCCCAGGTGGTGTCGTGCTTGAGAGTCACCAGGCGGCCCACGTCGGTGTCGGTGAACGGCGCGAAGCCGACGGCGGTCAGGGTGATGCCGCTGCCGGTGGTCGCGGAGGGCTGCAGGGTGCGGTCGGCTTTCGCGTTGGCCCGACGGAACGGACCGCCGGCGGTCTCGGCGACCGACAGCGTCCAGTCGGTGTGGCCGTTGCGTTCGAGGCGCATCATGGGATGCGCGCCTGCGGCGGCGATGTAGAGCACGTCGGCCGATTGCACGACCTGCAGGCTCCGGACGTCGGCCTCGGTGTAGGGCGTGGCGATTTCGTAAGCTGACCCGCCGTCGCGCACCTGGCCGCCGTCGGCGAACAGCCGGAAATAGAGGTGCCCGGCCTCGATGACGTAGGATTCGTCGGAATCGAAGGCGAAGGACAGCAGGCGCGCCGTCCTGTCGGCGTACTTGGTCGCCGCGACGAACCGCAGGCCCGGCCGATACACGGCGTTGCCGTCGGCCCGGCAGAAATAGTTCTCCATCCGCCTGGCGCCGGACGCGTGCTTGTCGAGGCGGTCGCGCCCCCACAGGCGCGGCGAGACCTCGCCGCCGGCGAAGCTGGATTTCTTGGGCGCGGCCTTCGGCATCAGACGACGTCCGCCCAGGTCCCGCCGTCCTCGACGTCCACCGACCCTTCGACGGCGTCCAGCGCCTTCGCATCGGCCAGTGCCGCGTCGTAAAGGTCCTTCATGAGTCGTTCGTGGGTCGACGAGCCGGTCAGCCGGCGCGCGATGAGCGAGCCCACGAGCATCGCCACGGCGTTGGTCACCGGAACGTCCATCAGCTCGGCGCCGATGTTCGCGGTGTAGGTGACCCGGGGCGAGGCCCCGCCGTCGCACAGGATGAGCCATCCCTCGCGGCGCCAGCGGATGCGGGTGCCGGTCGCCGAGCGCACCTTGGTGACCTTGAGGCAGTCGCGCGGCAGGCCGTAGGCCGCGTCATAGCCGTGGTCCGGCGAGGCGGAGAGCTGCGGCAGACCGGAAACCCGCCGCGCCGCGCAGGACCAGGCATGCGCGGTCAGCACGGTCTCGCGGGCGGATTCGTAGACCGCGGCGCAGAGTCGCCCGCCTTCGGTCCCGTCGCCGAACGACGAGATCGGTTCGTCCTCCAGCTTGACGAGGGCGATGTTGCAGATATCGAACTTGGTCATCGGGAATTGGAATGGGCGGACGACGCCGCCGGCCGGCGGCGGCGTCCCAACCCTCAGCCGCCCACGTAGGTCGCCACGCCGGCCACTTTCTTGCCGTCGGCGATGGCGGCGGCGAAGGTGGCGTAGACCACGACGCCGTGGCGGGACTCGAGCATCTGGTTCACGAAAATGTCCTTGCTCCCGGCGTTGGTGGTCGCCGAGGCCGAGGCGATGGCGGTGGCGTCGGCCGCCACGTCCGTTCCGTCGAGCTTGGCCACGTAGGCTTCGGTGCCGACGTCGGTGGCGCCGCCGAGGGCGTCATGGGTGAAACGGAGGTCCACCAGACGCACCTTGCCCGGCGGCAGCTTGAACAGGCGGGCGACCGAATTGGCGTCGCCGGCGCCGGATTGGGTGAAACCGAAGGTCAGGGTGCGCAGGTCGCCCCTGGCCTCGGTGATGTCGAGGCGACCGGCGGTGACGCCGTCCACCTTGTTCATCTGGCTGGAATTCTGGGTCGTGACAGCCATTGGGGAAATCTCCTATCAGCTCAGCGGCAGGCACTTGATTTCGACGACCTGCCCTTCCTCGGCCCGCGCGGCGCCGACTTTCATGTCGGCATAGGCCTGCAGGGCGTAGGAGAGGTCCGACCGTTCGTCGAGCTTGGTCATCAGGTCTTGCGCCACGCCGCGGCGCAGGCCCGACTTCTGCCACATCGGCACGCGCCGGTAGCCGCTGCTGTCGAGCGGAATCTGTTCGGTGTGGATGAAGGTCCAGCCGAGGTAGCCGACCATGCCCTTCTCGTTGAACTGGCCGAGCAGGAAGTCGCGGTTGGTCAGCTTCTCGTCGTCGAGCAGGGTCTCGAACTCGTCGGCCGAGATGGCCACGTGGATGACCTCGTTCTCGGGCGCCTCGTTGCGCTTGAACAGGCCGGCGCCCATGTTGAGTTTCGCCCGGCTGATGCCGGTGGCCGTGCCGCCCGAGGCGGTGGCGCGAACGTAGCCCTGGGTGCCGGCGCCGACGCCGATGACCTGGCGGGTGGGAAACGCGATGTCCGCCCCGTCGCCGGGCATCTCCCGGCCCGTTTTCACGTTGGCGAACATGGCGTTCAGGCAGACCTGGTCCTTCAGCCGGTTGGCCGCCATCACGGCGGACCGGATGTCCGGGGATCCGGGATCGGTGAGCACCGCCGTCTTGTCGAACTTGTCGTACAGGCGGCCCCAGTTGTAGGCCCGGGTGGACAGCCAGCGCCGTTCGAAGTCGCCGCCCATGTTGGGCGTCGGCTGCGCCTTGCCGGTGACCTCCTGGAAGTTGGTGATGCCGAGGCCGTCGAAGGACAGGCCGTCCTCGGCGTCCACGTCGTGCAGGTCGCAGGCCTCCCAGATGCGGGAGTCCTGCTGCTGCAGCGCCATTTTGAGGGTGTTGCTGTAGGCCACCCGGCGCTTGTGCAGCTCGATGTCGCCATAGGGTTCCATGGTGAGTTCCTATTCGGTTGTGTCGGAATCGGGAACGTCCGGGCTGCCCGCCGTCCGGCGGACCCGTTCTCGGCGGGCGCGCCCGCCTCGCCTGTCTGTTCCAGGAGTCATCCGGACCCGTCTCGCCGGGCTGCCCGGATCGAAGGCCGGTGTCAGGCCATCGCGGCCTGGTCGTTGAGGGTTTTCCAGCGTTCCTTCGCGGCCTTGCGGCGGGCGTCGCCGTTGTCCCCGCGCAGGTCGGCCAGGTACTCCCGGTCGCCGCCGAGGCGGTCGATTTCCGCCTGCGCCGATTTTGCCGACGCGGCGCCGGCGCCCTGGCCGGTGACCAGCGGATGCTCGCTCATCGCCTCGCCGACGGCGGCGAAGAAGCGCTGGAAGGTGGGGTCGTCGCCGGCGCCGGTCGTGTCCATCCAGGACATCAGCGGTTTGCCGCCGAACGTGCGCACGGCGGTTCGGGCATGGTGCAGCATGGCGTCCGGGGACTTGCCGGCCCGAGCCCATTCGGCGTGCAGCGCCGCGCGGCCGTCCTCGAACGCCTTGGCGCGCTCGGCCGTCGTCTGGCCGGCCGCCTCGGCGCCCACCGAATGGGACCAGTCGTAGAGGTCTTGCGCCTGTTTCGCGGTCAGGCCCAGCTCGTGCGCCTTGGCGCGGAAGGCGGCAGTGGCGGCCTCGGGGACCGCCATCCCCTCGGGCAGGTTGTCCGGGGCTTTCAGTTCGTAGCCGTCCGGGGTTTCCGGGCGACCGAGGGCGTTGAAGAACTTCGCGATATCCTCCTCGGCGGCATCCTCCCCCGGGACCTTCAGGCGGTTCTCGCCCAGCATCCGCTGCAGGTCGACGTGGCTTTTCGCGAGCGCTCCCAGGTCCTTGTAGTCCTTCAGGCTCGGATGGTCGGCCAGCTCGCCCAGGCCGGTCCGCCAGTCGGTCTCGGAGCCGCCCCCGAGGGCGGTTGCGGCCGGGGCCGCGGATTTGGAGGCCGGGTCCGGGCCCGGTGCCGGGTCGGGGGCGGCGCCGCCGCCCAGCGCGGTGGCGGCGGTGGCGGCGGTTTCGGTTGCGGTTTCGGTCGGTTCAGCCATGGTCCGTGTCCGTCAGGTCGTTGAGGGTGTCGTCGGGGTCCCGCCCGTAGTCGCGGGCCAGGGCGGCCACGCCGTCGGGCGTCAGGGTCAGCTGCTCGGCGATGTGCAGGAACACCTCGCGGGCGCCGTCGGCGCGGCCGACGGCATAGGGCGTGGCGGTGAGCGGGGGCGTGGTCATCACGCCGCAGAAGCCGGCCAGGTCGGTCAGCACGATCCGCCCGGACCCCGAGCCGAACACCTGGCGGTAGCAGCGCCAGCGTCGGTCGAAGAACCGGAGCGGGCTCTTCATCGACCCGCCCGCGCCAGGTCGCCCAGGGTCTTCAGGCCGCCTGTCGCCTGTCCGGCCATGTCGAGCGCCTGTTGCATGTCGGCGGGCGCCTGTTGCGCCTGCGCGGCCTCGGCCGCGGCCCGTCGTTCCGCGGCGACGTCGTCGGCGTCGCGCAGGATGTCGGCCGGTGCCTGGTAGGACTCGGCCAGGCGGCGCACCGCCCGGTCGCCGTCGAAATTCCGTTCGGCACCGGGTTG
>JANQGL010000480.1 GCA_028277325.1 Magnetospira sp. | reverse complement strand
CGCACCAGGCCTCCGCCTACCATTACCACGCCTGGGAGCAGGCGCCCGGGGTGATGTTCCAGAACCTGATGGTGGACAGCCTGCGCGCCGCCGGGGTCGGCGACAGCGTGGTGACGCCGGACCTGCGGGTGCGCAGGCTGTCCACCATCAGGTTCTGGAACATCACCCCGGGCGCCTGCTCCCAGGCGTGGTAATGGTAGGCGAAGGCCTGGTGCGGGCTGTCCGCCTCGGTGTAGACCAGCGGCCGCTGGGCGGCCAGGCCGTCGGCGGTGAACCGCTCCACCTCGACGATGCCCTCGAAGGTCGGCGCCGCCGCCGCCGTGGTCAGGGGATCGAGCCGATAGAACCGCTCGCGCGGCATCACCGGCGCCGCGCAGGCGGCCAGCAACAGCAGCGCGCCGAACAGGATGGCAAGTGGCTTCGCGTGATGCATTGACGTCTCCCCCCGATCAGCGCCGCGCCTCGTCGGCCGGCGCCGCGCCGCCGATCAGCAGCCCCGGATTCTGACGGATCTGGCGGCTGAACTCGAACATGTTGCGGGCCGTGCCCTCCAGGTTCTGGTTCACCGAATCGATGTGGCGGGCGATGGACCCGAGGGTGTAGCGCAGATCCTCCACCGCCTCCGAGACCGCGGCCCGGTTGTCGCCGACCAGCTGCCCCGACTGGTCGAGCAGGTGATCCAGCCTGCCGCGGGTGCCGCGCAGCTCGCGCGCCAGCGCCGCCATGTCGCGCGCCATGCGGCGGAAATCGACCACCCCGGCGTCCACGTTGCCGAGCATGGCCTCGGCGCTGCCCGCCATGCCGCGCACCTGGAGGCTGGCGTCGCGGATATTGCCGGTGATCGCCTCCATGTCGGCGACCAGGGTCGGCAGACTGCTGTTCAACTGGCCGGCCACGGCGCGGAAGTCGCGCACCATCGGCGCCCCGTCGTCGCGCAGCAGGTCGTTGAACGTGGTCACCGCGTCCTGCAGCGAGGCGATCAGCGGCTTCAGGCTGTGCTCGGCCAGATCGCCGACCGTCGACGCCACGTCGGCCATCGCCGCGAACATGTCGGCCGACTCGGCGCTCGGGATGACGTCGCCGGGATCGAGATAGACGTTGTTGACGCCGGCCGAGATCTGCAGGGTCTTGGCGGCCAGCAGGCCGGAGGCCATCGGCCGGATGGCGCTGTCGTCGGGGACCTTCCAGTTCTCGATCACCGACATCTCGATCCGAAACCGCATCCGCCCCTCCTCCTCGACCGGGGTGACCGATTCCACCTGGCCGACGATGTAGCCCTCGTAGAGGACCTGGGTGCCGTACTTGATCCCGGTCACGTTGCCGAGCGTGGTGTAGTAGGTGTCGGTGGCCCCGGTGCGGCCGGTCAGCACGGCCAGCGACACGATCAGGGCCACCAGCATGCCCAGCACGAACAGGCCGACGACCAGATAGTTGACCTTCTGGTTCCTCATAGGACGCCCCCCATGCGCTCGCCGCCGTCGCCGACGTCCATGCCGGTCAGGCGGCGCAGGTATTCGTCGGGATCGAGGACCTCTTCCTCGGTCCGCCGGTTCAACAGGTTCTGGATGCGCTCGCTGGGGTGGTTCCGCACCTCCTCGACGCCGCCCAGGAACAGGATGTTGCCGCGATCCAGGACGGTGATCCGGTCGGCGATCTTGAACGCGCTGTCCAGTTCGTGGGTGACCACCACGATGCTCATGCCCATGGCGTCGCGCAGCCGGAGGATCAGGTCGTCGAGGGCCGAGGCGACCACCGGGTCGAGGCCGGCCGAGGGCTCGTCGAAGAACAGCAGCTTGGGGTCCATGACGATGGCCCGCGCCACCGCCGCCCGCTTGATCATGCCGCCCGACAGCTCGGACGGCATCAGGGTCTCGAACCCGGCCAGGCTCACCACCTCCATCTTCATGCGCGCCATGATCTCCATGGTCGAGCGGTCGAGCCGGGTGTGCTCGTAGAGCGGCAGCATGATGTTCTCGCCGACCGTCATCGAACTGAACAGGGCGCCGGACTGGAACGCCACGCCCATCTTCTTGCGCAGTTCCTGGAACGCCAGCGGCGTCAGGCGGTCGATGTCCTGGCCGAGCAGGCGCACGGTGCCCGAGGTCTTCACCTCGAGGGCCAGCAGGTGGCGCAGAAGGGTGCTCTTGCCGGACCCGGAGCCGCCCATGATGACCATGATCTCGCCCTCGCGCACGTCCATCGAGACGCCGCGCAGGATCATCCGGTCGCCGTAGTGGGCGACCAGGTCCTCGACCTCGATCACCTTGGGCCGCGACAGGATGTCGGGCGGCTTGGCCATGGTCGTCCCCTCCCCGGTCATCCGCGCGTCACCACGAAGGCGAACAGCATGTCGGTCACCACGATCGCCGAGATGGCGTGCACCACGGCGCGGGTGGTGTAGCGCCCCACCCCCTCGGCGCCGCCGGAGACGGCGGCGCCGTTGACCACCCCGACCAGGGTGATCAGGACCGCGAAGATGACGCTCTTGCCGAGGCCGTGCCAGACGTCGTTCGGCGACAGGATGTCGATGATGTTGTCGGCGTAGGCGGACAGCGAGATTCCGAGGTCGGCCGACACGTAGAGCCCGGCCGCGAACAGCCCGATCAGGTCGCCGAACAGGGTCAGGGCCGGCAACATGACCGCCATCGCGACCAGCGCCGGGACGACCAGGAACCGCACCGGCTCCACCCCCATCACCCGCAGGGCGTCGATCTCCTGGTTGATCTTCATGATGCCGATGCGCGCCGCGAGGGCGGAGCCGGACCGCCCGGCGATCAGGATGCCGGTGATCAGGGGCGAGAACTCGCGGACCATCGAATAGGCGATGCCGAGGGTGACCTGGGATTCGGCGCCGAACGTCTTCAGGGTGTAAATGCCCTGGATGGCCAGCATGACGCCGATGGTGGCGGTCAGCACGGCGACGATCGGCACCGCGCCGATGCCGACCTCGGCCATCTGCGCCACCACCGCGTCGCGCCGCACCGGCTGCTTGCGACGCGGCCCCATGACCAGCCAGAACAGGGATTCACCGAGCAGGGCGCCGCCGTGGCCCAGTTCCTCGAGTCCGGCGACGGTCATCCGGCCCAGCGATTCGATGCGCCGGCGGACCCCGGCGGTCCTGTCGCGCGTCCCGCTGCCGGCCGTCATCGCCGCCCCCCCGTCAGCCGGCGGCCAGCGCCTCGTCGACGCTGCCGTGAAGGTCGAACACCTTGTCGAGACGGGCCAGCTGCAGCACCCGGAGGGCCGGCTCGCTGACCGCGACCAGGGCGAACCGGGTCCCCTTGGCGCGCCCGGTCTGGAACGATTCGACCAGCGACGCGATGCCCGAGCTGTCGATATAGGACACCCCCGACATGTCGACCAGCAGCACCGCCGCCCCGTCCAGCGCATCGAGGAGAATCTTGCGGGCGCGCGGCGAGCTTTCCAGGTCCACGTCGCCCCGGAACGCCACGATGGTCGCCTTATCGTTCTGTGTGATGTCGTGTTCCATTCCCGTTCGCCTCCGAGCCGCGGCGGGGTCTAGCCCACCATCTTGACCATCCGCAACAGATTGCCGGTGCCGCGCGCCGGCTGCAGGAACGCCACCTCGTCCATCACCTCGCGGATCAGGTGGGTGCCGAGGCCGCCCGGCCGCAGGTCCTCCAGGTCGCGCGGCCGCACCTTGGCGACGTCCACCGGAAGCGGCGAGAAGTCGCGCACGTCGAACACCAGCCGGGTCCCGTCGCGAAACGCCTCGATTCCCACATCCCCCGACACTCCGTCCGGATAGGCATGGCGTACCACGTTCTGACAGGCCTCGTCGACGGCCATCACCACGTCGTGCACCACCTTCGGGCTGCAACCGCAGGTCCGCGCCGCCTCGCCGACCGCGGCGCGGATCAGTTTCAGGCGTTCCGGGAGGGCCGGCAGCCGAAGCGACAGGAGGGTCTCGCCGGGCACCGCCTCGTCCTGGCGCCCGGGCAGTTCCATGCGGTGACCGCCGCGCGTCCGGCAGGGGCCGGAATCGTCCACCGCCAGCAGGGTCAGGTCGTCGCGCAGATCCTCGCCATCGCGGCACAGCATGTCGCGGATGGTTTCCAGGAGCGCCCGCACGGGCAACTGCGTGGTGCGCCCGAGAACCCGCGTCACCCCCTTGATGTCGAGCATGGAGCCGTCCGGCATCCGGCCCTCGGTCACCCCGTCGGTGAACACGTAGAGGGTGCCGCCGTCGAGGCCGAATTCCTGTTCCGGATAGACGTCGTCCGCCACCACGCCGCGCGCGATGCCGATCGGCGGCGCCAGCGCCGGCAGGTCGCTGAGCGCGCCGTCGTGGTGGAACAGCAGCGGCGGCTCGTGGCCGGCGTTGGCCATGCGGACCATGCCGGTGCGCGGATCGTAGATGCCGATCACCATGGTGATGAAACGGCCGCCGGCCGCGGTCTCGCAGATCTCGGCGTTGAGCCGCCCGAGCAGCCGCCCCGGCTCGCGCAGGGTCTTGCCGAGCGCCCGGAACAGGCTGGAGGCCTTGGCCATCAACAGGGCGGCGTCCATCCCCTTGCCGGACACGTCGCCGAGACAGAAATAGGTGCGCCCGTCGTCGAAGTCGAAATGGTCGAAGAAGTCCCCCGAGACCTCGCGCGCCGGCACGTTGAGGCCGATCACCGGGGCGATCCCGTCGGTCGGGCGCGGCAGCAGCGAGCGCTGGATTTCGGAGGCCAGTTCCAGTTCGCGGCGCATCCGCTCCTGTTCCACCAACTGCCCGGCCAGACGCGCGTTGCGGATCGCCAGGCCCATGGAATAGGCCAGCACCTTGAGCAGGTTCAGGTCCTGGAATCCGAACAGGCCGCCGACCCGCTTGTTGAGCACCTGGACCGCCCCGACCCGTTCGTCGTGGACCGTCATCGGCGCGCAGATCACCGACAGGGTCTTGAACCCGGTCTCGCGGTCGACCGCGCGGTGGAAACGCGGATCGCCGTCCACGTTGCGCACGATCTCGCCCACGTTGTGATCGACGCACTGGCCGACGATGCCCTGGCCCGGCGCCAGCCTGAGTCCGGTGATGTCGACCGGTCCGACGCAGGCCCGGCAGACCAGGCCCGGGTCGTCGGGATCGGCCAGGAACAGCGACCCGGCCTCGGCGCCGAGGTTGTGGACAATGCGCTTCAGGCCGCGCACCATCGCCCCGTCGAGGTCGAGCGACGAGGCGAAGTCTTCGCTCACCACGGCCAGCAGTTCGAGCGGGTCGGTGAATTCCTTCCCCCCGCCGGACCCGGCCATGTGATTGGCGGCGCTGTTTTCCATGACTCCACTATGTCTTGAAATCACGCGCCGGGCAACTTGGCGAACGTGCCCGGTGCCGGGTGCCCGACGGCATGATCTTTCGGTGACAGGCGCTTTCCCGGTTGACGCCCACCGCCAACCGACGGACGCTACTGCAGGCGATGTCGGGCTGGGGATTCCTTGATGCGAACACAACGGTGAAGCCCATGGATCTGGCGGTTTTGGAACTGGCCCGCCTCGACGATCTGGAATACGCCTTCCAGCCTCTTTACAGCCTGCACTCCGGGGCCTGCCTGGGGGTCGAGGCGCTGTTGCGGCGCTATCGCGCGGTCGGCGCCGCCACCATCGGCGACTTCTTTGATTCGGCGCTTCACGGCGGCCGCCTCGCCGAAGTCGACATGATCCTGCGCGACAAGGCGATCAGACGGTTCGCGGCGGCCGGGTTCGGACCCACGGCGCGCCTGTTCTTCAACCTGGATACCCGCGACTTGGGGCTGTGCACGTCGCTGGCCGAGGCAACCGAGGATCTGCTGCGCGCGCAGGGCCTGAGCCCGGCCGCGATGGTGTTCGAACTGGCCGAGCAATCGGGCCTGTTCGCCCAGCTCCGCGAACTTGAGGCCAGCGCGGAATGCCGCAGCCGGGGATTCGCCCTGGCGATCGACGATTTCGGCCGCACCGCGGGCGGTATCCGCCCGCTCTACGAGCAGCGCCCGGATTTCGTCAAGATCGACCGGTCGCTGTTTGCCGGCACCCAGGTGGACGACCGCCGCCGCAGCGTCCTGTCGCAATTGGTCGTGATGGCGCATACGCTGGGCATCACGGTGGTCGCGGAAGGGGTGGAAAGCGACCGCGAACTGGCGGTCTGCAAGGAGATCGGCTGCGACCTCGCACAGGGCTACCTGTTTTGCCGGCCGACCGAGACCCTCGAGGGCATCCCGCGAAAGCTCGACCACGTCTCGGAACTCGGCCGGCGCGGCCAGCCCGGCCGCCGCACCGACCGCCTGTTCATCGACGAGCACATGGAAACGCCGCCGGTTCTCACGGCCGGCGAGAACATGCGCATGGTGTTCGAGACGTTCCGGGCCCACAAGCACCTCAATTTCTGCCCGGTCGTCGACGACGCCGGCCGGCCGCTGGGAATCCTGCGCGAGACCGACCTCAAGGATTACACCTACTCCACCTACGGCCGCGACCTGATGGCCAACCGGGCGTTCGGCAAGACGCTGCGCGATTTCGTGTCGCCCTGCCCGATCGCCGACATCAACTCCGCCGCCGAGTCCATCCTCGCGACGTTCAGCCAGAACGAAACCCCGGAAGGCATCCTGATCACCGAGGACTCGATCTATCGCGGCTTCCTGTCGACCGGCGCCCTGCTGCGTGTCATCAACGAAAAGAACCTGGCCCAGGCGCGCGATCAGAATCCGCTGACCCGGCTGCCGGGCAACGCCTCGATCCAGGACTTCCTGGCCGAGTGCCTGCATGATCGGACGGCCGATCGTTACCTGGTGTATTTCGATTTCGACAACTTCAAGCCGTTCAACGACACCTTCGGCTTCCGCCAGGGCGATCGGGCGATCCTCCTGTTCGCCGATTTGATGCGGCAGATACTCGACACCGACGACACCTTCCTCGGCCATGTGGGGGGCGACGATTTCTTCGCCGCGTTCCGCAACGTGGCGGCCGAACAGGTGCTCGGCCGGGTCGGCGCCGTCCGGACCGCCTTCGCGCGCGACGTGGAGAGCTTCTATCGTCCCGAGGACCGCGCCCAGGGCGGGCTGGTGGCGCGCGACCGGCAGGGCGCCTGGCGGACCTTCCCGCTCCTGTCGGCCAGCGCCGCGGTGCTGCACCTGATGCCCGGACGCGGCGACGTCACGGTCGACGAGATGGTGCAGTACTTCGGCACCCTCAAGAAGGAGGCGAAGGCCTCGGCCGACGGCCTGTGCTACTCGTGCCTGGTGACATGACATCCGGCCGGCGCGGCCCGACGACCTTGGATTTTGTCACAATTCTCCATATGACGGTTTTGCGACAGATTGCTAAACTCGACATCCGGCCGTAACGACCCGACGGCCCCACCCGGCCGTGAGCAAGGACCATTCCGGACCAACGGGCCAACCTGCAAGCGGGGGCAAGGCGTTGTTCAGAACCGCGGAACTGGGGAACAAGGTTTCGAAAAGCGATTTCGAGACCGTGGCAGGCGATCTGCGCATCGAGATGCTCGAACTGCAGCAGAAACTCCGGTCGGCCGACTTTCCCGTCATCCTGGTCTTCGCCGGGGTGGACGGCGCGGGCAAGGCGGCCAGCATGAATCTCCTCAACGAATGGATGGACCCGCGCTGGATCGTGACCCGCGCCTACAAGGATCCCTCCGACGAGGAGCGCGAGCGTCCCGAATACTGGCGGTTCTGGCGCGATCTGCCGCCGAAGGGCAAGATCGGCCTGTTTCTTTCGTCCTGGTATTCGCGGCCCATCCTCGACCGGGTCCACGACAACGCCGACACGATCCATTTCGCGCGCGACCTCGAACGCATCGCCCAGTTCGAGAAGACCCTGGCCGACGACGGCGCCGTGATCCTCAAGTTCTGGATGCACATGAGCAAGGACGCCCAGACGGCGAGGCTCAAGAAACTGGATAAGAAGGGTATCGAGGCGCCGAGCGTGCTCAAGAAGCAGTGGGACAACCTGACCCGCTACGACGCGTTCATCGAGGCGGCCGAGAAGACAATCATGCGCACCTCGACCGGCCAGGCGCCGTGGATGATCGTCGAGGGCACCGATTCCCGGTACCGCAGCCTCACCGTGCTGACCCGGCTGCGCGACGCGCTGCGCGATCGGCTGGGGGCGGCCGGCGCGCACCCCAAGGCGCGGCCGAGCCGCCAGAAGGTGCCGGCGGTGGCGGCCGAGACGGCGCCTGGCCGGTCGAGGTGCGCATGAT
>JANQGL010000466.1 GCA_028277325.1 Magnetospira sp. | reverse complement strand
GCGAACGCGTCCGGGGTGTTGCGATGGATGTTGCGGGGGAACTGGTCGAGCAGGATCACGTAGGCCAGGCAGCCGCGGGGACTGTCCAGCCAGTCCCCGAGACCGCCGCGCCGCGCATGGTCCACCCGGACGCCGAACCGGTCGCGGATCATGGCGTCGGTGTCCTCCGACGCGGCGAACCACAGCGGCCGGAATACCGTCCCGTCTCCGATCCAGAAATCGAGAATGTCCTCAATCGCGGCGTCATTCGGCATCGAGCTCCCTCCGGTTTGTCGTAAAAGCGCCCCTTGCCAATATGGCCCAAAACCGACCATAACGGACGTCAATTCCATGACGATCAAGGGGAGGGACATCATGAGCGCGTTCAAGACAATCGACAGCCTCGACGTGGCCGGCAAGCGGGTGTTCGTCCGGGCCGACCTCAACGTGCCGATGAAGGACGGCAAGGTCACCAACACCACCCGGATCGACCGCACCGTGGCCACCCTGCGCGAGCTGATGGACAAGGGCGGCCGGGTGATCGTGACCAGCCACCTGGGGCGTCCGAAGGGCAAGCGCAACCCGGACTTCACCATGAAACCGGTGGCCGAGGCCCTGGGCAAGGCCCTGGGCAGCGAGGTCCGGTTCGCCGACGACTGCGTGGGCGACGCCGCCAAGGCGGTGATCGACACCCTCGAGGACGGCGACGTCTGCGTTCTGGAGAACCTGCGATTCCACGCCGAGGAAGAGAAGAACGATCCGGGCTTCGTGGCGCAATTGGCCGAATTGGCCGACGTCTACGTCAACGATGCCTTCTCCAGCGCCCACCGGGCGCACGCCTCCACCGAGGGCTTGGCGCACAAGCTGCCGGCCGCCGCCGGCCGCCTGATGCAGGCCGAGCTGGAGGCCCTGACCAACGCGCTGGAGGACCCGACCCGGCCGGTGGCGGCGGTGGTCGGCGGCGCCAAGATCTCCACCAAGCTGGAGGTGCTGGGCCATCTGGCGCAGAAGGTGGACGTGCTGGTCATCGGCGGCGGCATGGCCAACACCTTCCTCAATGCCAAGGGCGTCGACGTCGGCAGGTCGCTGTGCGAGCACGACCTGGCGGACACCGCCCGCGAGATGCTGGCGATGGCCGAGGCGGCGGGCTGCACCGTGATGCTGCCGGTCGACGGCGTGGTGGCCAAGGAGTTCGCGGCCAACGCGGCCAACGAGACGCTGGACATCGCGGCGGTCCCGGAGGACGGCATGGTCCTCGACGCCGGGCACCGCACGGTGGCCGACCTGAAGGCCAAGCTGGGGACCTGCAAGACGGTGCTGTGGAACGGTCCGCTGGGGGCGTTCGAGATCGAGCCCTTCGACGCGGCGACCAACGAGGTGGCCCGGTTCGTGGCCGAGCGCACCAAGGCCGGGGACATGCTGTCGGTGGCCGGCGGCGGCGACACCGTGGCGGCGCTCCAGCACGCCGGCGTGGAGCCGGACTTCTCCTACGTGTCGACCGCCGGCGGCGCGTTCCTGGAGTGGCTGGAAGGCAAGCAGCTCCCGGGCGTCGCGGTGGTCCGCGCCTGATCCGGGGCACGCGCGACCGCGCCCGGCGCCGGGCGCGGTTTCGCCTTGCCGGCGCCCGTCCGGCCCTGCCAAACTGAGCGCATGGCCGGAAACCACATTCCCTATGGCCGCAAGGGGCGGCCCTTCGTCGTCGCGGTCCCGGACGGCGACGACCGGGAGCGTGCGATCTGTCCCGATTGCGGCTACATCGCCTACCAGAACCCCAAACTGGTGGTCGGCGCGGTGGTGCTGCACCACAACCGCCTGTTGATGTGCCGGCGCGCCATCCCGCCGCGCGAGGGGCTGTGGACCATGCCGGCCGGGTTCCTGGAGCTCGACGAAACGCTGGCCGAGGGGGCGGTCCGCGAAACCTGGGAAGAGGCCCGGGCCCGGGTCCGGATCGAGCGGCTGCTCGGGATCTACGAGCTTCCGACGATCGGCCAGATCTACGTGATCTATCGCGCCGCCATGACGGCGCCGGAGTTCGCGCCGGGCCCGGAAAGCAGCGAGGTGGCGCTGTTCACCTGGGACGAGGTGCCGTGGGACGACCTGGCGTTCCCCAGCGTGACCTGGGCGCTCGACCTGTGCCGGCGCACCGGGACCGGAGGCCCGGAGATGACCGTGGCGCGGATGGGATTGCCGGATCCGGGGCCGGCCTGATAGGGTCGTTGACGATCCGTTCATCCATCGACGAGAGACTTGGACCATGGATCCGGTTACCTCCGCCCTCGACGCCGCCCTCAAGCGCCTGGACTCCGCCAAGGCCTCCGGCAGGGCCGGGGCGCGCGGCTATGCCGCGTCGGGCGACCTGGCCAACCGGGCGCGCGCCTTCGAGCAGGAGTCCAGCGAGCAGGAACGCCGCGCCCTGGACCGGCTGGACCGGCTGCTGCGCTCCGGGGGCCCGCTGCGCGGCGACGTGCCGCGCGGATTCTATTTCGACCTTCTGGTCTGACCCGCCCGACGTCTTGAACGACCACCGAAAGTTCCCAGGTTCAGGGTTTCGAACCCTGGGAACCGACGATGGCCGTACTGACCTCGCCCTGCGTGGGCGTCTGCCGCCTCGACGACGCGACCGGTCTCTGCGTCGGCTGCGCGCGCACCGGCGACGAGATCGCCAACTGGAGCGCCTGGGACGCCGATCGCCGCCGCGCCGTCTGGGACGATCTGGCGGCGCGGCGGACGGAGGGCGGGTTCGGGCATCCGGCCCTCGACCTGTCAGGGCCGGAGGTGGCGCGGATGCTGGCCGACCGCCTCGCCGCGGCGACCGGCACCTGGACGGTCGGGACCTACGGCGCGCTGGCCGCGTTCGCGGCGGACGACGGCCCGGCGGCCCGCCGGGCGACGCCGGGCGCCACGGTCCTGCTCGGACCGGGCGGCGCCCTGCGGGTCCGGCCCGGGAAGAACCGGCTGCGGGCCTTCGCGGCCGATCCGCAGGCGGGGCCGGTGACCTTCGCCCTGTTCCGCGAAAAGCTGCCGCCGCGCCCGCCGGCGGCGGTGCGCGAGATCGGTCCCGACCGCGACCCGCTCGACCCGGCGGACCGGGATGAGGTGCTGTTCGACCTGGGGCTCGGGCGGCGGCATATGACGTTCGGGGTCCGCACCGGCGACGGCCGCCTGATCGACCGCCTGCGTGCCGCCGAGGGGCGGTCGCTGCTCGCGGACGGATCGCTCTGGGAGGCGCTCGTCGCGGCGTCGCCGCGCCGGGTGGTGGAGTCGCCGATCGCCCGCATCGAGGTGCGCCGGGCGATCCCGCCGCGCGACGGCGCCCCCCCGGACGGGCCGCATGGCCACCTGATGCCGGACCTGCTGGCCCTGGGGCTCGACCAGGACCCGGCGCTCGGCCTGCCGGAGACCTATCTGGGGGTGTTGACGCACTGTCCTTAGGCGGCCGCCGGGAACCGGCCTAAAGCGCCCCGGTCGAGGCCCGGACCACCGAGATCAGCACGCCGGCGAAGATGGCCGAGGTGATCACCCCGGAGATCGAGGCGCCGAGGGCGTGCGGCAGGACGATCGCCTCCGGGTTGGCCTCGGCCACCGTCTTCTGCGCCACCTTGGCGGTGGTCGGCACGCAGGACACCCCGGCGATCCCGATCACCGGGTTGTATTTCTTGCCGGACGCGAAATACAGCACGTAGCCGCCGAGCAGGCCGCCGATCCCCGAGAACAGCAGGGCCAGGATGCCGAGCACCAGCAGGATCAGGACCTGCGGATTGAGGATGGTGCCGGCCTCGCAGAGGACGCCCAGCAGCAGGCCGAGGAAGAAGGTGGCGCCGTACAGGATCGGGCCGCTGAACAGCTCGGTGAAATGGGCGATGCCGCTTTCGCGCACCACGACGCCCACCAGCAGCGAGAAGAACAGCGGCGCCGCCACCGGGAACAGCAGCGACAGCAGGACGCAGGCGATCACCGCGAAGGTCATCTTCTGGCTCGACGTGATCTCCTTGCGCTTCTCCGGCGGCATCGGCAGGGCGCGGATGTGTTTCGGCACCATCAGCTTGATGAGATAGGGATAACCGCCGTAGGTCAGGCCCAGGTACAGATAGGCGACCACGGTGATCGGCACGAACAGGTCTTTCGACAGGATCAGCGCGGTGAACAGGATCATCGGCCCGTCGGCGCCGCCGATGGTGGCCACCGCCGCCGCGTCGCCCACGCTCAGCCCGAAGGCCTGGGCGAGCGGGAAGGTGATCACGGTGCCCAGTTCGGCGCAAAGGGCGATGAACATGCTCTGGAACGGCCGCGCCATGACGAAGCCCACGTCCAGCAGGACGCCGATTCCCATGAACACCAGGCAGGCGATGAGGCCGTTCGAGAAGGTGAACGTATAGACCGGCTGCAGCCAGTCGATCTGCAGGATGTCGATCAGACTTTCGGTCTCGGAGACCAGGGGATTCAGGAACAGGGTCCCGTGGCTGCCGTCGGCGAACACCAGCACCGCCGCGTTGACGGTGGCCATGCCGAGGCCCATCGGGATCATCAACAGGCCTTCCAGGATCCCCTTGTGCCCCAGATAGAGCAGCAGGATGCCCAGCCCGATCAGGAACACCCGCATGATCGCGATGGCCGGGTCGGACTCGGTCAGCGTGGCGATGCCCTGGAAAAGATCGAGAATCGAGATATCCAAAACCGTGTCCGCCCTATTCGATGGTCATCAGGACCTGGCCCGCTTCCACCGCCTGGTCGACCGCGACCGCGATGTCGGTGATCTTGCCGGCCTTGTGGGCGGAGATGTTGGTTTTCATCTTCATCGCCTCGATGACGCAGAGGCGGTCGCCCTCGGCGACCTCCTGGCCGACCGTGACGTCGACCGACTGCACCACGCCGGCCAGCGGCGACAGCTTGTCGTTCGGCGACGCGGAGAGAGGGTTCGCGGCGGCGGCCGGCGCGGCGGCCGGCTGGCTCGGCGCCGGCGCCGACGGCTCGAGCGCCGCCGCGGTCATGGCCGGGGAGGGATAGAGGTTTTCGCCGATGTCGGTGATGTCCTCCACCGTGACATCGTAGACCCGGCCTTCGACGTTGATCCTCAGTTTTCGCAGCATGATCGTCCCCTGGAGCTCAGCGCTTCGATGGCGCGCGACGAATACGGTGTGAGGTCATGTGGACCATGCGGCCCTCGGTCAACCAGGTCAGGCCGCGTCCGGCGTCCTGGATGTGGATGATGCGGGGGCGCCGGAACATGGCGGCGGCGGCGGCCGCGATGACCGGGATGTGGGCCGCCGGAATCCCCTGGCTGTCGGCCGGCGCCGCCTGCAGCACCGGGACCCGGGGCGGCGCCGCTTTCGGCTGCGGCATCGACTGGATGCTCCACACCACCAGCCGGATGATCACCGCCGCACAAAGCGAAACGATGATGGCGAGGCCGTACATCCACAGGGAAAGACCGATCGATCCGTCCATGTGCCCTCCTTACAACGGGTTGTTGCCGTGTTTCTTCGGCGGCCGTTCCTGGCGCTTGGTGATCAGCTTGCGCAGCGCCAGGATCAGGGTGCCGCGGGTTTCCGACGGCGCGATCACGTCGGTGATGTAGCCCCGTCCGGCCGACATGTAGGGCGACGCGAACACCCGCCGGTACTCGTCGGCCAGTTCGGACCGTTTCTCCTTGGGATCCTCGGCCTCCTTGAGCTCGTTGCGGTACAGCACGCTGACCGCGCCCTCGGCGCCCATCACCGCGATCTCGGCGCAGGGCCAGGCAAAGACCAGGTCGGCGCCCATTTCCCGCGAGCACATGGCGAGATACGAGCCGCCGTAGGCCTTGCGCATCACCACCGTCAGCTTCGGCACGGTGGTGGCCCCGTAGGCGAACAGCATCTTGGCGCCGTGCCGGATGATGGCGCCCCGCTCCTGCTCCACGCCGGGCAGGAATCCGGGGACGTCGACCAGGGTCACCAGCGGGATGTTGAACACGTTGCAGAACCGGATGAACCGCGCACCCTTGTCGGAGGCGTCGATGTCCAGGGCACCGGCCTTTTCCATCGGCTGGTTGGCGATGATCCCGATCACCACGCCGCCGATGCGCGCGAATCCGACGATCAGGTTGCGCGCGAATCCCTCGTGCACCTCGAGGAAATCGCCGTGATCGACCAGGCGACGGATCACCATCCGGGAATCGAGGGGCGCGGTGGACTCGTCGGGCACCAGCTCGTCCATGCCCGGATCGGGTTCGAGATCCAGGTCGGGCGGGAATTGATGCGGCGGATCCTCGGTGTTGTTGAGCGGCAGGTAGCTGAGCAGGCGCTGCACCAGGGCCACCGCCTGCTGGTCGTTGTCGACCACGAAATGGGCGTTGCCGCTGACCGTGGCGTGGATGTCCGGCGAACCGATCTCGTCCATCGACGTTTCGCGCCCGGTCACCGCCTTGATCACCTGCGGCCCGGTGATGAACATGTGCGCGTTGTCGCGCGTCATGATCACGAAATCCATCAGGGCCGGGGAATAGGCGGCGCCGCCGGCGCAGGGACCGCAGATCACGGCGATCTGCGGCACCAGACCCGACAGCAGCACGTTCTTGTAGAACACCTTGCCGTACCCGGACAGGGCGTCCACCCCCTCCTGGATGCGGGCCCCGCCGGAGTCCTTGAACGCCACCAGCGGCGTCCCCGTGGAATGGGCGAAATCCATCGCGGTCAGGATCTTGTCGGCGTGGCAGCGGCCGAGGGTGCCGGCCATCACCGTGAAATCCTGGCTGATCGCGGTGACCGGGCGGCCGCCGATGTAGCCGGTGGCGGCGATCACCCCGTCGCCCGGCAGTTCCTTGCCGGCCAGATCGAAATTGGTGCACTCGTGGCGCGCGTGGGTGTTGAGCTCCTGGACGGTGTCCTGCTGGAACAGGCCATCCAGACGCTCGCGCGCCGTCATCAGGCCTTTCTGGCGCCGCTTGTCGAGCTTGTCGCCGCCGCCGGCGAGGGCGAGCCGGCGGCGCCGCTCCTCGAGTTCCTCCAGGTGCCGTTTCGCGATGGCCATGCGGAAATCCCCCTCAAAAAAAACCCGATACGATTTCCGGCCCGGCCGTTGGGGCCGGTCGGTGCCGACGATGCGATGTGGCAGGCCTCCCGATGCGGCGCCCGCAGTTTCACACGGGAAAAAGGAAAATCGCAAGATATATTTTTATGTTTTGTGTGTAGCCGGTTTCGGAACTAATCGGCTCGTTGGTAGATGCTGCGACGCAATATCCCGTCGAATGTTGTTCGTGAGGAATAAGTCCATGATTCTGGACTTTCGTTAGAAAGATATAATCTTCGAATCGGGTTTTGCGGTGCGGCGGCGACGGTTGACAGGCGGCCGGAATTCGGCCAAGCCTCCGCCATGTCCACCGACCAGCCGTTTCGCCTCGCCCTCGCCGTGGTCCTCGCCCTGACCGCCGTCCGGGTCGCGGTGCTGTTCGTGTCCGGCCTGGACCTGCAGGCCGACGAGGCCCAGTACTGGGTGTGGTCGACCAGCCTCGATTGGGGCTACTTTTCGAAGCCGCCGCTGATCGCCTGGGTGATCGCCCTGACCGCCGCGTTCGGCGACGGCGACGCCTGGGTGCGCCTGGCGGCGCCGCTCCTGCACGGAGCCACGGCGCTGCTGCTGTACGGGCTTGCGGCGCGCCTGTTCGGGGCGCGGCGGGCGATGTGGACGGCGATCGTCTACGCGACCCTGCCGGCGGTGACCTATTCCTCGGCCCTGATCTCGACCGACGTGCCGCTGCTGTTCCTTTGGGCGCTGGCCCTGCTCGCCCTCGACCGGCTGCTGGAATCGCCGACCCGCGGCCGCGCCCTGTTGCTCGGGCTGGCGATCGGATTCGGCCTCCTGGCCAAATACGCGATGGCGTATTTCCTGCTCGGCATGGGCCTGCTGGCCCTGCTCGACCGCGACGCGCGGCGGGTTCTGCTGGGCCGCCGGGCGCTGGAGGCGCTGCTTGTCGCGGGCCTGTGCCTGCTCCCCAATGTTCTGTGGAACATGAATCACGGCTGGGTGACGGCCGGCCATACGGCGTCCAACGCCCACTGGGCGCAGGCGTTCCGCGACCCGGCCAAGGGCCTGGAGTTCGTGGCCGCCCAGTTCGGGGTGTTCGGGCCGATTCTGCTGGCCGCCCTGGGAGTCCGCCTGGCCGGTCTGCGGCGGCGGCCGATCGGTCCCGCGGAACGGTTCCTGCTGGTGTTCAGCCTGCCGGTCCTGGGGCTCGTCGCCCTCCAGTCCTTCGTGTCGCGGGCCCATGCCAACTGGGCGGCGACCGCCTACGTGGCGGCGACGCCGCTCGTCGTCGCCTGGCTGTTTGCGCATGGCCGGCGCTGGCTGACCGCCTCCACCGCCTTGCACGGCGCCGTCTTCGCCGTCTTCGCGGCGGTGATGTCGGGGGCCGTGGCGTTGCCCCTGGACCGCGATCCGCTGGATCGGCTGCGCGGCTGGCCGGCGGTCGCCGGGCGGGTCGGCGAGCTGGCCGGGGCGCAGCGGGTGGACGCCATCCTGGTCCACGACCGGGCGCTGATGGGGGCGCTGCTGCGCTACCTGCCCGACCCGCCGGCCCCGCTGCGCATCTGGCCGGGCGACGCGGCGGTGCACAATCATTATGAACTGGTGCTGCCGTTGACCGCCGACCTGGCGTCCGGGCGGGTGCTCTACGTGACCGAGGCGGACGAGGAAACCTCGATTCCGTCGCGCGCCGCGCGGGTCGCCGCGACCGGGCGGTTCGACGTTCCCTTGACCGGCGGCCATGTCCGGGGTTTGTCTTGGTATCGCCTGGAGGACATCGGGAGACTCTGGTGACCCGCCTGAACCTGATCATTGCCGGCCTGCTGATCGGCATCGCCCTGCTGGCCGAGCTGTTCCATGCGGTCCCGATGGTCGACCTGTGGGTGTCCCGCGCCCTCTACGTGGAGGGGGAGGGGTTTCCCTGGCAGCACACCGCCCTGGGCCATTTCATCGACGACGACATGCGGCGCCTGATGACGGTCGCGGTGGCGCTGTTCGCCATCGACGCCATCCGCGGCTGGCTGGGCCGGCGGACCCTGCTCGGCCTCAGCGGGCGCGGCTACCTGTTCGTGCTGCTGTCGGTGCTGGTCAGCGCCGGCCTGGTGGCCAACGCGATGCTGAAGGAGCATTCCGGGCGCGCCCGCCCGAAGGACATCGCCGGATTCGGCGGCGGTGCCGTCTACACCGCGCCGCTGACCCTGGCCGACCAGTGCGCTCGTAACTGTTCCACCGTGGCTGGCGACGCCGCCTTCGCCTTCAACGCCCTGGCCCTGGCCCTGCTGGCCCGGCGGCGGCGCGCCCTGTGGATCGGCGGCGCCCTCGGGGTCGGCACCCTGGCCGGGGTGGCGCGGGTGATGCAGGGCAAGCATTTCTTCACCGATGCCCTGTTCGGCGGCCTGCTGACCGTTCTGGTGGTGCTGGTTCTCTACAGGTTGATGCTCGACGGCCGCGACCCGTCGCCGCCGATTCGCGACTGAGCGTCGCCGATCGCCGGCGCCGCGAACAACGGCCGCACGGCGGCCGCGCAGGCCAGCGCGATGCCGGCCGCGAGCAGGGAGTCCCCGGCGTAGGCCTCGCCGGCCGCCACCCGCAGCGCCGATGCCGCCAACCCGACTCCCACCAGGACCGGCCGCCAGTGCGGCGACACCAGGATCGCCCCGGCGACCAGACCCCACAGGGCCTCGGTGTTGTTGCCGAGGAACGCCACCGCGAGCACCGGATCGGCGACCTGCCCGGCGACCAGGGACTCCATCCAGGCGCGCGGCCGGTAATGGCCGATCACGATGGAAACGACGTCGATCGCCAGCGTGGTCGCTCCCCAGACCGTGATCACGAACAGCGCCTTGCGGGCCGCCTGCCGCCTGGTCGCCAGACCCCAGGCGGCGGTCAGGGCGACCCAGGGCAGGGGCAGGGTGATCAGGGCCGCCTGCGCCAATAGATCGTGCAGCGCCGGCGCGTGGACATAAAGGGCCTGGAAGGCCAGCCCGCGATCCACGAACACCGCGCACAGCACCCAGCCCAGCAGGGCGAGGCCGAGCATCTGAACCACCGGACGGCGAAGGCGCTGCGGAGTCATCGGCCGATCCTAGCCGGCCCGATCCCCCGGTGCCAGCACGATTTGCGCCCGAACAGGGGTGTTCCCGGACCCCGCCTGAAGGCGTAAGGTGGCGTGATTCCAGAGCGTTCGCGACCGATTCGCCGGCCGTCGCAACCACGACCGGTTCCGGTCGATCGAAACCTGCGCTAGTGTCCCGAATCCGAAGTTCGTATCATTATACGGCAGGCGCTTTCGAACTTCGGATTCGATAAGGACACTAGATCAAGGGTCTATCTGGATAACACGTTGATGCGGTACGTTTTGCTCCATTTCTGACGCAGTGGGACTCGTGAACCCAACGACAGGAAACCGGTTTCGAGGGGACCTCCGCCCATGCCTGCATCCGTCCTGGTTGTCGATGACGATCCCGATCTGCTGGCGTCCCTGGACTTCGTCCTGAGCGATGCCGGCTATGCGGTGTCGACCGCGGCCGACGGCGCCGCCGCGCTGCGCGCGGTCGGCCTCGCGCCGCCCGACCTGATGCTGCTCGACGTGATGGTGTCGCGCCGCGACGGCTACGACGTCTGCCAGACCCTGCGGGCGCATCCCGATCCGACGGTGCGCCGCCTGCCGGTGCTGATGCTGTCGGCGCGGGCGCGGCGCGAGGAGCGCGAGAAGGGCCTGGCGCTGGGCGCCGACGACTATCTCGCCAAGCCGTTCAAGGTGGACGACCTGCTGCAACGGGTGGCCCGGCTGGCCGGCGGTGGCGGGGCCTGAGGCCATGCGTCCGTGGTCGTTGCGGTTGCGGGTCGGCCTGTTTTTCATCGCCCTCGGGGTCGCGGTGCCGGTGGTGGTGATGGGAGTCCTGTTCGCGGCGTGGACCCTGTGGGGCGACAGCCTGGCGCAGGGGGACGCCGGACCCCTGCTGCTGGCCGGCGCGGCGGCCTCGTTCGTGCTGGTCGCGCTGGTCGCCGGGGTCTGGCTGCTGTTCGACGTCAACGTGGCGGAGTCCCTGCAGCGGCTGGCCAACGACGCGGAGACGGCGCTGTACGCCAATCCGGACCACTGGATCGACCCGCGGCCGGGCCGTCACCTGGGGCGGCTGCCGGAGGTTCTGCGGGCCGCCGTGAAGGCGCTGGCCGAGGCGCGACGCGACACCGCGCAGAAGATCGCCGAGGCCACCGGGGCGGTGGAGCAGACCCGGGCGCGGCTGGCGACGCTGCTCAACGAGCTGGAGGAGGGGGTGGTGATGTGCACCCTCGACCACCGCATCCTGCTCTACAACCGCGCCGCCCTGCGGCTGATGCAGCGCGGCGACGGCGAGCTTGGGCTGGGCCGGTCGCTGTTCGGGTTTCTCAACCGGCAGCCGTTCTTCCACGGCCTGGAGCGACTCAGCAACCGGCTGCACGACGGGCGCCACCGCGACCATCCGGACGGGCTCGCCTTGATCCTGGTCTGCGCCACGGTGGACGGACGGACCCTGCTGCGCGGCCGCATGAACCTGGTCACCGACGACGCGGAGGCGCCGACCGCCTATCTGCTGACCCTGCACGACGCCACCGAGGACCTGGAGGCGCTGGGCCGCCGCGACCATCTGCTCGACCGCGCCACCAACGGGTTGCGGCGTCCCCTGGCGGCGCTGGCGGTGGCGGCGTGGATCCTCGACAACCGCGATCCGCCGCCGGAGGTCCGGCGCCGTTTCGCGCGCATCCTCGCCGAACGGGTGGACGAACTGTGCCGCATGGTGGAGGACAACGCCGCCGCCTACAGCGCCCTGCTGGAGGGACACTGGCCGCTGGCCGACATCTGGTCGGCCAACCTGCTCGACGGGGTGGTGCGGCGGTTGCGCGACCGCGACGCGGTGGACGCGGTGATGGTCGGCCTGCCCTGCTGGCTGCACGGCGACAACACGCTGCTGGTCGAGCTGCTGGATCACCTGATCGGCCGGCTGCGCGACCGGGGGGTCGACCTGTCGGCGCAGGACGACGGCGAGCCGCGCGTCACCCTGGAGGCCCGCCCCGAAAACAGCCGGGTGACCCTGGAGGTGGTGTGGCCGGGCGAGCCGGTGCCCTATACGGCGCTCGAATCCTGGCTGGAGGTGCCGCTGGAGGGGGCGCCTGGCGGGATCACCGGGCGCGACGTGCTGATGCACCACAAGACCGACCTGTGGAGCCAGGCCGCGGCCGGCGGGCGGGCCTGCCTCCGCATGCCGCTGCCGCAGGGGGTCAAGAAGCGGACCCCGCGCCCGGCGCTGCCGCCCCGCCCCGAGTTCTTCGACTTCAACCTGCCCGATACCGGCGCGCGGCTCGGCGACTGCCCGCTGCGCGTCCTGTCCTACATCTCGTTCGACACCGAGACCACCGGCCTGCAGCCGTCGGCCGGCGACCGCATCGTGTCGCTGGCCGGGGTGCGCATCGTCAACGGCCGGGTGTTGACCGGCGAATCGTTCAGCCGCCTGGTCGATCCGGGGATTCCGATTCCCCGCCGCGCGTCGCGCATCCACGGCATCACCGACGACATGGTGAGCGGCAAGCCGGCCCTGGCCGACATCCTGCCGCGCTTCCACGCGTTCGCCCGCGACGCCGTGCTGATCGCCCACAACGCCGCCTTCGACATGAAGTTCCTGGCCCTCGAGGAGAAATCCAGCGGCCTCGTGTTCGGCAACCCGGTGCTCGATACCCTGCTGCTCAGCGTCTGGCTGCACGATCACGAGTCCGAGCACGGCCTGGACGCGGTGGCGGCCCGCTTCGGGGTGCCGCTGGCCGGGCGCCACACCGCGATGGGCGACGCCCTGGTCACCGCGGCGGTGTTCCTCAGGATGATCGACCTCCTGGAGGCGCGCGGCGTGACCACCCTCGATCAGGCCATCGCGGCCGGCAACCGCATGGTCGCGGTGCGCCGCCAGCAGGAGAAGTTCTGAGACCCCGGCGGGGCGCGCCACCACCCGTCGCCCCCGCGCCGGCCGCCGAAATAGCTCTCGTCCACCTCGATCTCGCCATCGAAGATATCGTCCGCCTCGGCTTCCATCTCATAGGAAATGATCTCACGCAGACGATGGTAGAAATAAGCCGCCGTCTTGCGGTTCACCCCGCACAGAGCCGCAGCGGTTCGCGCCGTCGTCCCGGCCACGAAATGCTCCATCAGATGATCCTGCTTCGATCGGCTCAGTCGGCTCTTGCGCACAAATCCCAGATAACACCTCACCGGCGTTATCTGGGACAGCCCCTTCTTCTCTTTCTGGGTGTGTTGCCGCTGACCAACGGCCTTGCCGACTGGGTCTCCTGGGCCTGGAGCCGCTGGCTCGGGCGGCATCTGGCGGCGCCGCATCGTCGGCATCCTGGAGCAGGATGCGCCCTCGGGCCGCGACCTGACCGGCGCGGCGGTCTACATCGCCCTGCGGCGGTTGATGGGCGTCGGCGCCGCGCTGGCGATGCTGGCCGGGGTGGTGGTCGGGGTCGATTGGGCGGTGGGGGAGGACTGGAACCTGATCCTGCTGGAGGCCGGCAGGGACGGAGTCCGGTGGATGGACGCCCTTCTGGACTGGTGACGGGCCGGCGCGCGGGATCGGCGGCCGGACCGGCCCCTCGCCCTTCGAGGCTCCCTGGGGGAGCACCTCGGGACGAGGACGGCGGTGACGGGAACCGGTCGATGCGTCCCCTGAAACCGCCCCGGGCGGGGGTCTACGGCAGCAGCACCGTCGAGCCGGTGGTCCGCCGCGCCTCCAGGTCGCGATGGGCGTCGGCCGCGTCGGCCAGCGGATAGGTCTGGTTGATGGTCACCGAAACGCCCCCCGCCGCCATCGTGTCGAACAGGTCGGCCGCCGACTCCAGCAGCTCCCCGCGCGTCGCCACGTAGTCGAACAGGACCGGCCGGGTCAGGAACAGCGACCCCTTGCGGGCCAGCAGGGCCGGCTCGAACGGCCCGACGGGGCCGGAGGCGTTGCCGAAGCTGACCATCATGCCGCGCCGGCGCAGGCAGTCGAGGGAGCCCTCGAAGGTGTTGCGGCCCACCGAATCGTAGACCACGTCGACCCCCCGGCCGTCGGTGATGTCGCGGACCCGGGCCACGAAGTCCTCGCGGGTGTAGAGGATCGGGTGGTCGCAGCCATGGGCGCGCGCCTGTGCCGCCTTGTCCTCCGAACTCACGGTGCCGATGACGGTGGCGCCCAGGTGCTTCGCCCACTGGCAGGCGATCAGGCCGACCCCGCCGGCCGCGGCGTGGATCACCACCCTGTCGCCGGCCGCCCCCGGATAGGAGACGCGCAGCAGATACCGCGTCGTCATCCCCTTGAGCATGATGGCGGCGGCGGTCCGGTCGTCGATGCCGTCGGG
>JANQGL010000401.1 GCA_028277325.1 Magnetospira sp. | reverse complement strand
GCACGCCGGTTTCCCGTTCCGCCTTGGTGATCCGGCGCACCTGGGCAGTGCCGGTCTTGCCGGCCATGCGCCTGCCGTCGTCCTCGATGCGGGCCCCGTAGGCGGTGCCGCGCCGATGATTGACCACGGCCGTCATGGCGTCGCGGACCATGCGCAGGTGTCCCGGCACGAGACCCAGGCCCTCGGGTTCGGGGTGGGCGGCGGCCGTTCCGGCGATCTGACGCACCAGATGGGGCCTCACGGCGATGCCGCCGTTGGCGAGACGCGCCGTCATGACCGCCAGCTGCAGCGGCGTGACCAGGATGTAGCCCTGCCCGATGCCGGCGATCAGGGTCTCTCCCATCTGCCAGGGCGTCCCGATGACGGCCCGCTTCCAGTCGCGGGTCGGCATCAGGCCGGCGCGCTCGCCCGGCAGGTCGATGTCGAGCCTGCCGCCGAGACCGAGGCGGGCCGCCATCGCCGCGATGCGGTCGACGCCGGTGCGCCGCGCCACGTCGTAGAAGAACACGTCGCAGGATTGCTTGATCGCCTCGTGCAGGTTCATGTGGCCGTGCCCGCCGCGTTTCCAGCAGTGGAAGCGGGCGTTGCCGAGCCGCGTGTGGCCGCCGCACCAGACCTCGCTGTCGGCGTTGATGATGCCTTTCTCCAGGGCCGCCAGGGCGACCACCATCTTGAACGTGGATCCCGGCGCGTAGTGCCCGGCGATCGCCTTGTCGGACAGCGGCGCCCGCGGGTTGGTGATCAGGGTCTGCCAGGCCTCGGTGGTGAGTCCCTGATTGAACGCGTTGGGGTCGTACGACGGCGACGAGGCCATCGCCATCACCGCGCCGCTGTGGATGTCGAGCACCACCGCGGCGCCGCTCGGCATCAGCGGATCGCCGTCGACCGGCTGCGCCAGCCGCCGGGCGGTGAACTTCTGAAGCTCCAGGTCGATGGTCAGCGAGATGTCGGTGCCCGGCTGACCGTCCTTGCGCTGGATCTCCTTGATCACCCGGCCGACCGCGTTGACCTCCACCTGGCTGGCGCCGCCGCTGCCGCGCAGGGTAAGGTCGTAGATCTTCTCAAGCCCCGCCTTGCCGACCCGGAAACCGGGCAGCTGCAGCAGGGCGTCGCCGGTCTGCTCCTCCTCCGACACCGCCGCCACGTAGCCCAGCAGGTGGGCCAGCTCCGCCCCATACGGATAGAACCGGGTCTGCCCCTCGTCGATGACGATTCCGGGCAGGTCGGGGGCGTTGACCTCGATGCGCGCCATCTCCTCCCAGGACAGGTTCTCGCGCACGGTGACCGGGACGAAGCTGCGCTTGCGGCGGATCTCGCGCAGCACCCGCTGGCGCTCGCCGTCGGTGATCGGGATGATGGCGCCGAGCGCGTCGAGGGTGGCGTCGGGGTCGCGGGCCTGTTCGGCGACCAGCAGGACCCGGTAGTTCTCCCGGTTCTCGGCCAGGATCCGCCCGTAGCGGTCGAGGATGCGGCCGCGCGGCGGCGGCAGGAGCCGCATGCTGATGCGGTTCTCCTCGGCCAGGGTGGCGTAGCGGTCGGCCTCGACGACCTGCAGGTAGTACATGCGTCCGATCAGGGCGCTCAGCAGGGCCGCCTGGCCGCCGCCGAGGAGGACGGCGCGGCGCGAGAACATCTTGGCGCGGTCGTTGTCGCGATGCATCGTCCTAATCCGCCTTCAGGACCGACTGCTGCCAGCGGATCAGGAGCCACGACAGCGGCGGATAGATGCCCAGGGTGATCAGGAACTCGTGGGCCAGCGGCTGGGCGTTGACCGGCGTCCCGTGAAAGGCCGAGACCAGGATCCAGGTCTCGACGCAGGCGCCGGCCAGGATCAGCCCGAACCCGAGCCAGACGATTCCGAACGACTTGCCGGCCAGGAACCGGTTCTGCCACACCACCACCCCGTGCACGCTCAGCAGCACCAGGGCGGTCACCCCGAGCGGCGTGCCGCCCAGGATGTCCTGCAACAGGCCGATCGCGAACACCGCCGACGGCGGCAGCAGGGTCGGCCGGTAGACCGCCCAGTGATAGATCGCGACCATGGTCAGCATCGGGGCGATCTGGGCGAAGGCCGGCACATGGAGCGGCACCGCGTCGACGATCACCAGGATCAGGGTCAGGCCGAGCGGCGTCAGGTTGCGGGCCAGCAGGTCCAGCTTCTGGCCGAAGGTCGGTTTCATCGCAGGCGCCCGCCCGGGCCGCCGCCGGCCGGCGGTCCGGAGTCCAGGATGCCGGTCAGTCCCATGTCGATCACCTGCACGTATTCCAGGCGATGGCGGTCGACGAACGGCTGCACCTCGATCCGGCCGTCGGTCACCGCGCCGACGATTCCGACCGGGATGCCCGGCGGCAGGGCGCCGGCGTGCCCCGAGGTGACGATGCGGTCGCCCGACGACACGGTCGCCCCGTTGGGCAGCCGCATGAGCTGCGGCCGTTCACGGTTGTCGCCGGCCAGGATGGCCCGGGTGCGGGTCGTCTCCACCAGCACCGGCACCCGCGAGTTGAGATCGGTGATCAGCAGCAGCCGCGACGACAGCCGCCCGACCTCGGCGACCCGGCCGACCAGCCCGTCGCCGGTCACCGCGGCCTGGCCCTTTCGAACCCCGTCGCGCGCCCCGGCATTGAGAATCACGCTGTGCGCGAAGGCGCCGCCCTGGTCGCCGATCACCCGTCCGGAAATGGCCCGGGCGCGCGGCGCCGGCACGTAGTCGAGCAGCTCGCGCAGGCTGGCGTTTTCCGCTTCGAGGGCGCGTGCCGCCACCTGCCAGCGGCGCAGGCGCGCGTTCTCCTCGCGCAGCCGCTCGTTCTCCTCGTGCAGGCGGGCCATCTCGTGCACGGTGGCGATGGCCTGCTGTCCGGCGTCGATCGGCCGGGTGACCACTTCGAGGATCGGCGCGAAGGCATCGACCACCTTGGCCCTGAGGCCGTCGACCAGGGCGGTATCCGCTTTCGACAGGATCAGCAGGGTGAACGACGCCAGCACCAGGGCGACATAGGTGAACCGTTGCGCCATCTGCCGGATGGCGACGATGCGCGGTCCCGGTCCCGGACGTTGACCCACCATGCCGATGTCTTGCCCCGCGCCGCGATCATTCCGGCCGGCCAATGCCGCGCCGGCCCTCACATTGGCCGACGGAAGTTAAGAACCACTTTAGTACATGGTCGTCAGAACGTTTTTCAACGTTTTCATTTCCTCGAGCGCGCGTCCGGTGCCGAGGGCGACGCAGGACAGCGGATCGTCGGCCAGCGACACCGGCAGGCCGGTGGCATGGCGCAGCACGTAGTCCATGTTGCCGAGCAGGGCGCCGCCGCCGGTCAGGACGATGCCCTTGTCGACGATGTCGGCGGCCAGTTCCGGGGCGGTGTGCTCGAGGGCCGATTTCACCGCCTCGATGATCGCCCCGACCGGTTCGGCCAGGCTCTCGGCGATCTGCCGCTCGGAAATGACGAGTTCCTTGGGCACCCCGTTCATCAGGTCGCGGCCCTTGATCTCCAGGGTCGCGCCCTCGCCGTCCTCGGGCGGGCAGGCGGAGCCGATCTCCTCCTTGATCCGCTCGGCCGATCCCTCGCCGATCAGGAGGTTATGGTTGCGCCGGATGTAGGCGATGATCGCCTCGTCCATCTTGTCGCCGCCGACCCGCACCGAGCGCGAGAACACGATGCCGGCCAGCGAGATGACGGCCACCTCGGTGGTGCCGCCGCCGATGTCGACACACATGTTCCCGGTCGGCTCGGTGATGGGCAGGCCGGCCCCGATGGCCGCCGCCATCGGCTCCTCCACCAGGTAGACCTCGCGGGCCCCCGCCGACTCGGCGGACTCCCGCACGGCGCGCTTCTCCACCTCCGTCACGCCGAAGGGCACGCAGATGATGATGCGCGGCCGGACGAGGCGCTTCCGGTTGTGGATCTTCTGGATGAAGTAGCTCAGCATCGCCTCGGTGACCTCGAAGTCGGCGATGACGCCGTCCTTCAAGGGGCGGATGGCCGTGATGTTGCCCGGCGTCCGCCCGAGCATCCGCTTCGCCTCCGCACCGACGGCCAGCACACGTCGTCCGCCGCGGGCGTCCT
>JANQGL010000036.1 GCA_028277325.1 Magnetospira sp. | reverse complement strand
GCGATCGCCACCCGCTGCTTCTCGCCGCCCGAGAGCTTGAGGCCGCGCTCGCCGACCCGGGTCGCGTAGCCGTCCGGCAGGCCGGCCACGAAATCGTGGATGTGCGCCGTCCGCGCCGCCCGCGCGATCTCCTCGCGGGTGGCGCCGGGCCGCCCGTAGGCGATGTTGTATTCGATCGAGTCGTTGAACAGCACGGTGTCCTGCGGCACCACCCCGATGGCGGCGCGCAGGGACTCCTGGCTCACCTCGCGGATGTCCTGGCGGTCGATGCGGATCGCGCCGCCGGTCACGTCGTAGAACCGGAACAGCAGCCGGGACAGGGTCGACTTGCCGGCCCCGCTGTGTCCGACCACGGCGACCCTGCGCCCGGCCGGGATGGTGAAGGTGACGCCGTCCAGGACGGCGCGACGGCCGTCGTAGGAGAAGCCGACGTCCTCGAACGCGATGTCGCCCCGCGTCACCGCCAGGGCCGGCGCGTCGGGCGCGTCGGCGATCTCCGGGGTGCTGTCGAGCAGCCGGAACATGGCCTCCAGGTCGGTCAGCGAGCGCTTGATCTCGCGGTACACGAAGCCGAGGAAGTTGAGCGGCACGAACAGCTGGATCATGTAGGTGTTGACCAGCACGAAATCGCCCACCGTCATCGCGCCGTCGACCACCCCGGTGCCGGCCATCAGCATGATCGCGGTCAGGCCCGCCGCCACGAAGGCGCCCTGGCCCACGTTGAGCAGCGACAGCGAGGTGCGGCTGTGCACCGCCGCCTCCTCGTAGGCGCGCAGGCTGGCGTCGAACCGCCGCGCCTCGTGGTCCTCGTTGTTGAAGGACTTGACCGTCTCGTAGTTGATCAGGGAATCGACGGACTTGGTGGTGGCGTCCTGGTCGGTGTCGTTCATGCGGCGGCGGAACTTGATCCGCCATTCGGTGACGATCAGGGTCCAGGCGATGAAGCCGCCCACGGTGGCCAGGGTGGCGAGGGCGAACCGGGCGTCGTAGAGGGTCCACAGCACCCCGACCACCAGGCCGATCTCCAGCAGCGTCGGGCCGACGCTGAACAGCATGAACCGGAGCAGGAACTCGACCCCCTTGGTGCCGCGGTCGATGGCCCTGGACAGGCCGCCGGTCTGGCGATCCAGGTGGAACCGCAGGGACAGCCGGTGGAGGTGGCGGAAGGTCTTGAGGGCCAGGGTGCGGATCGCCCGCTGGGTGACCCGCACGAACACCGCGTGCTGCAACTCGCCGAACGCCAGCGCCATCACCCGCGCCGCGCCGTAGGCGAGCACCAGGCCGATCGGCAGCGCCAGCGCGGCCGTCGCGTCGGCCGTCAGGTGATCCACCGCGTCCTTGTAGAACAGCGGGGTGGCCACGTTGGCGATCTTGGCCGCCGCCAGCAGGACCAGCGCCGCCGCCACCCGCGCCTTGAGGCCCGGGGAGTCGCCGGGCCACAGGTAGGGCAGGGTGGCGCGCAGGGTGCGCAGGTCCTGGCCGAGGGTTTGCGGGTCGTTGTCGAAGCTGCGGCGTTTCACGACGGATTCGGTTTGCGTGGGGCGATGCCGGACATATAGTGAGCCGTCTTTGGTCCGGCATCCGGTTGGAGGACTCCATGCAGCGGAGCGGTGCGGTGGCAGCGGCCCTCTTGCTGGCGGCCTGCGCGACGCCGCCCGACGCGATCACCGCCCGGCAGGCGATGACCGTCGAGCGCGGGTTCGCCGCGTCGCTGGACGACGTCGCCCTGTGTCTGGTGCAGGAACTCAACACCGTCTGGCCGCAGGTCGGCCACAGGCCGCGCATCGTGGTGCCGCGCCAGTCCTATCGGATCGTCTCGGCGCCGGAAGGCACCCTGCATGGGGCGTTGGCGGTGATCGAGGTCGCCCAGGTGGGCAATCGGGGCGCCCGGGCGGTGATCTCCACCGCGCACCAGGACGACGGGGCGCAGGTTTACATGGAACGCGCGATGCGCGCCGCCGCCGCCTGCGACGTCCGGTTCGGCGGCCCCGTCACCCCCGATCCGCCGACCGCCCCCGACATGTGGTCCGGCTACACGGTGCCCGATCAGTAGGCGGCTCGGGCCCACCCGCCCAGCGGCCCGTCCAGTTGCAGGGAGCGGCCCCGGAACAGGGCGACCAGGGTGCCGTCGCGGTCGGTGATCCGCACGTCGGTGATGCCGTTGCGACCGCGCAGGGAGATTTCCTCCGCCTCGGCGATCAGATGGTCGCCGATGTCGACCCGGCCCAGGAAGCTGATGTCCACCCCCATCGCCAGGGCCAGCCGGCCGTGGCTGTTGCAGGCGTGGGCGAAGGCGATGTCGGCGAAGGCGAACAGGGCGCCGCCGTGCGCCACCCCGGCCGCGTTGGCCATGTGGTCGCCGACCGTCATCGCGCAGCGCGCGTAGCCGGGCCGGATCTCGATCAAGTTCACGCCGAACTGATGCGCCAGGCGGTCGCCGGCCGCGATGATGCGGCCCACCCGTTCCGCGGTGTCCTGGCCGGGATCGGCGCTCATCCTCCGGCGTCCGCGTCGGCCTCGGTGGTGTCGGCCCGCTTGCGCTTGACCGCCTTGGGATCGGCGGTGATCGGCCGGTAGATTTCGACCCGGTCCTCGTCGGCCAGCTTCTGGTCCAGCTTGGCCAGCTTGCCGAACACCCCGACCTTCTGGGCGTCCAGGTCGATCTCCGGGAACTCGTCGAGGATCAGCGACGCCTCGATGGCGTCGCGCACCGTGCTGCCCTCGGGCACCTGCACGGTCATCCAGAGCTGCCGTTGCGGGGTCGCGTAGGACACGCCCACGGTGATCGTTGCCTTGCCGTCGCTCATCGGACTACACCTCCATCGCGTCCGCCGCCAGAGCCCGCCTGGCCTCGGCGCGGCGTTCCAGCCAGGTGTCGATGACCCGCTTGCCGGCCATCAGGAAACCGAGCACGATGAACGCCCCGGGCGGCAGGATGAGCAACAGGAATCCCTTGTAGTCGGGGATCAACGTGGTCTCCAGGAACGCCATCCGCTCGCCCAGCAGCAGGCTGGCCCCGGCGAACAGGGTGCCCGATCCGATGATCTCGCGCACCGCGCCGAGGGCCACCAGGGCGAAGGTGAAGCCGATCCCCATGACCAGCCCGTCGTAGGCCGAGCGCAGCGGATCGTGGCGCGACGCGAAGGATTCGGCGCGGCCCAGGATGGCGCAGTTGGTGACGATCAGCGGGATGAACAGGCCCAGCACCTTGTAGAGCTCGTGCAGCCAGGCGTTCATCGCCATGTCGACCAGGGTCACCAGGGTGGCGATGATCAGCACGAAGGCCGGAATGCGCACGTCGGGGGCGATCGCCCCGCGGACCAGCGACACCGCCAGCCCGGAGGCGACCATCACCGCGGTCGAGGCGAGGCCCATGCCGAGCCCGTTGGTCGCCGTGCCGGTGACCGCGAGCAGCGGACACAGGGCCAGCAGCTGGCCGAACACCACGTTGTTGGTCCACAGACCCTCGCGGGTGATGGAGCCGAATCCGACGCTGCTCATGTGCCGGCCTCCGTCTGCGCGGCCGCCAGCAGGCGGCCCTTGTGGGTGGCGAAGAATTCCAGGCCCTGCTTGATCGCCTTGACCACGGCGCGCGGGGTGATGGTGGCGCCGCTGAACTGGTCGAACCGGCCGCCGTCCTTCTTCACCGCCCAATCCTTGGACGGCGTGCCGTCCAGCGACAGGCCGTCGAAGCCGAGGATCCAGTCGTCGCGCGACGCCTCGATCTTGTCGCCGAGGCCGGGGGTCTCGGCATGCTTGAGCACCCGCGCCCCGAGGATGGCGCCGTCGGCGTCGACCCCGAGCAGGACCACGATGGCGCCGCCGTACCCGTAGCCCACCGTCTCGAAGGCCACACCGGTGACCCGGCCGCCGCGCGTCGCCCGGTACACCGTGTGGTCGCCGATCCGCAGGGTGTCGGCCGACGGGTCGTTGTCATGGCGCGAGTCCGGGATCACCTGCGACAGCGAGGCCCGCAGATCCTCGGCGTGGCGCTCGGCGATCGGCCCCTCGGTCGCCTTGTTGCCGTAGCCCAGCGACGCCGCGGCGGCGAGCGCGAACAGACCGAGCATGAGGGTCGGATAGACCGGATTGTGGATCAGGCGGCGCGTCTCGGGCGGTGGCGCGTCGGCGTTCTTGGCGTCCTTGTCGGTGGTCTTGTCCTCAGCCATCGGAGGTCTCCCGGCGTGTCGAGGGATAGCTGAGCGGCTGCCCCTTGGCGGTGCGCCCGAACACCCGCGGCCGCACCCAGCGGTCGATCAGCGGCACCCAGGCGTTCATCAGCAGGACCGCGAAGGCGACGCCTTCCGGATAGCCGGTCCAGGTGCGGATCACGAACACCAGCAGACCGCAGCCGGCGCCGAAGATCAACTGGCCGTGCCGGCTCGACGGCGAGGTCACGTAGTCGGTGGCGATGAAGAAGGCGCCCATCACCGCCGATCCGCCCAGCAGGTGGAACACCGCGTCGGGATAGCGGGCCGGGTCGATCAGGTGGGTCGCCGTCGCCGCCGCCGCCAGGGTGCCCAGCATGGCGACCGGGATGTGCCAGCGGATCACCCGGGTGACGATCAGGAACAGGCCGCCCACCAGCAGCAGGGCGGCCGAGGTCTCGCCCAGGCTGCCCGGCACCACGCCGAGGCCGAGCGCCTCCCAGGACGGAACCTCGGGCAGGATCCGGGACAGCGCCAGCCCGCGGTCCAGCTCCGTCTTCACGTGGCCGAGGGTGGAGGCGGCCGACACCGCGTCGAGACCGGGCCCGGTGCCGAGCCCGAAGGTCACGCCGAGGCCGGCCAGGAAATCCGGCGCCCCGGCGGTGCCGATCGGGACCGGCCCGATCCACTGGGTCATTTCCAGCGGGAACGAGATCAACAGCGCCACCCGGCGATGGTGGCCCGGGTGGCGCTGTTGATCTCGTTCCCGCTGGAAA
>JANQGL010000254.1 GCA_028277325.1 Magnetospira sp. | reverse complement strand
CTGGACGTGACCGACCGCGCGGCGGTGGCCGAGGCGGTGGATCGCATCGAGGCCGCGCACGGACCGCTCGATCTCGCCCTGCTCAACGCCGGCACCCACGTCCCCATGACGGCGGCCGAGTTCAGCGCCGACACGGTGCGCCGGTTGATGGAGATCAACGTGATGGGCACCGCGCACGGCCTGGAGGCGGTGCTGCCCCGGTTCCTGGAGCGGCGTGGCGGCACCATCGGGATCGTCGCCTCGGTAGCCGGCTATCGCGGCCTGCCGACGGCGGCCGCCTACGCGGCGTCGAAGGCGGCCCTGATCGCCATGGCGGAGTCCCTGAAGCCGGAACTGAGTGCCGCCGGGGTCGGCCTGAAGATCATCAATCCCGGTTTCGTGCGTACCCCGCTCACCGACAAGAACGACTTTCCCATGCCGTTCCTGATGGAGGCCGACGCGGCGGCCGAGGCGCTGGTGCGCGGCCTGGAGAAGGGCGGCTTCGAGATCGTGTTCCCGCGCCGCATGAAATGGGCCATGAAGGTCCTGCGCGCGCTGCCCTACTGTCCCTATTTCAAGATCACCCGGAGGATGCTGTGAGCCCCCATGCCGAGGCCTACCTGGCGGTCCTGGAAACCCTGCGGGCCGACACCCTGGAAACCCTCGATCCGGTCACCACGCCCGACGTGCGGTTCGTCGACCCGTTCAACGACGTGGTCGGGCGCGATGCCTACAAGGCGGTGATGCGCCACATGTTCGACAGTGTGGCCGACATCCGATTCATCCCGGCCGGAGTCTGCGAGACCGAGGGGCGGATGATGATGCGCTGGCGGTTCGAGGGGCGGGTCCGGATGCTCGGGAGCTGGGCCTTCGACGGCATGAGCGACGTCCTGTTCGCCGCCGACGGCCGGGTCCGCGGCCACGAGGACTTCTGGGACGCCGGCCGCCAGTTCCACGAGCGGATGCCCGTCGCCGGGCCGTTCACCCGCCTCCTGCGGCGCCGGATCGGACGAAGGCCAGACTGACGCGGCCGATCTCCAGGCCCCACTTGCCGACCCGGGCGCGGTTCAGCATCACCCCGTCGTCCTGCAGGAACATCCAGTCGTCGAAGGTGACCCGCCAGGCGCCGCCGCCGACCTTGAGATCCATCCGGTAGGACCAGTTCAGCGCGTTGCCGGCGGCGATCCCGACCGCCTCGCCGACGATGTCGTCGGCGCGGCCGCGATAGGTCCCGTCCGGCTGCTTGCGGATGCGCCAGACGCGGCGCTCGCGTTCCCCGTCGCGATAGAAGAAATCCTCTTCGAGGACCAGTTCGTCGCCCTCCATGCGGCCCTCGATGGTGACCGTGAACTGGCGGCGGACGGTGCCGAACCGGTCCTCGAACAGGCCGTAGGCGCGGGTCGTGCCGAGGAAGTAGTCCTCCAGCACGAAGTGCGGTTCGACTGACTGGAAATCCTCGGGTTTCATGGGCGAGCACCCGCCGAGCAGCAGGACCGTGACGAAACCGGCGAACAGCGATCTAACATGGCGCAACGCGAGCCTCCGGGTTGGTGTCCCGACCCGCCAGGCGGCGACGGATCGCCGCGTGGCGGCGGGCGGTGATGGGATGCCGCCACATCAGGGCGACGGCGCACAGCTTCAATACGACCGGCAGGCCGGCGTAGATCATCACCAGGGGCCAGACGGCGGCATCGGCCTCGCCGACCCCGGCCCAGTCGAGCAGCGGAAAGGCGATCCCGACCCCGAGCGCCATGGCCAGCTTCTGGCTCATCGTGGAGACCGCGAAGAGCAGACCGGTGCGGTCGGCCCCGAACCGCAGGCGGTCCCAGTCGGCGAGGTCGGCCTGCAGGGCCGGCGGCAGCGCCAGGTCGGCCCCCAGGGCGAGGCCGCTGACCAGGCAGACGACGGCGAAGGCGGCCACGTCGCCCGGCCCGAGCAGGGGAACGAAGGCGAACGCGGCGCAGGCCAGAAGCATGGCCCGCGCCCAGGCGGCGTGCTTGCCGATCCGCCGGCTCATCCACAGCCACAGGGGCATGGCGGCGAGTCCGGCCAGGAAGTAGAGGAAGATCAGCATCGGCCGGAGGTCGTCCGGCGCCTGGAGCCCGTGCGCCAGGTAGAGCGGCAGCACCGCGGCCGGCAGGCCGTTGGCCAGCCCGTTGACGAACCAGGCCCCGGTCAGGCGGACGAACAGCCGGTTGCGGGCCAGGGTCCCGAGGGCCGGGCGGTTGATCCGCGGCGGCGCCGTCGCCCGTCCGGGATTGAGCCGCAGCAAGGCGATCAGGGTCGCCGCGCCGAGGGCGATGGTGACCACGGCGACGCCCTGCATCCGGGCCGTCGCGTCGGCGCCCAGCGCCGCCAGGGCGGCGGGAATGCCGCCGGCCAGCAGCAGGCCGCCCAGGGTCGCCGCCTCGCGACCGCCGTTGAGCCGCGACCGGCCGTCGTAGTCGGGGCTGATCACCGCCGCCCAGGCGGTATAGGGAATCTGGATCAGGGTCCAGCCCAGATAGAGCAGCGACGCCCACAGGGCCAGATAGGCCGCATCGGCCTCCGCCGGCGGCGAGAACAGCAGGAACAGGGCCGGCGCCGCGATCAGGCCGCCCAGCGCGACCGGGGTCCGGAACCGGCCGCCCGGCCAGCGGAACCGGTCGAGCGCGTAGCCGACCAGGGGATCGGTCACCACGTCCAGGGCGCGCACCGCGAACAGCACCAGTCCGGTGGCGGCCAGGCCGATCCCCACCGTCTCGGCGTAGAAGGTCGGCAGCAGCACGTAGGCCGGCAGCGTCGGCACCGCCAGGGCGAGCGCCGGCAGGGCGTAGACGATCAGGGTGCGGCGGTCGGGTCCGGACACCGTCAGGCCGGCCGGCGCAGGCGGAAGATGCCGACGTCGACGATCCCGGCCTCGAACCCGGCGGCGCAGGACAGCAGGTAGTAGTCCCAAAGGCGGCGGAACCGGGCGTCGAAGCCGAGGTCGCGGATCTGCGGCCAGGCGGCCTGGAACCGGTCCTGCCATATCCGGAGCGTCCGGGCGTAGGACCTGCCGAACGCGCGCTCCGCCTCCACCGTCAGGCCGGCCGCCCGGGCGCCGGCCCGGAACCGGTCCGGGCTCGGCAGCATGCCGCCCGGGAACACGTGCTTCTGGATGAAGTCGGCCCGCCGGCGGTAGTCCTCGAACCGGTGGTCCTCGATGGTGATCACCTGGATCGCCGCCGTGCCGCCGGGGCGCAGCCGGTCGTGGACGCACCGGAAGAACGCCGGCCAGTGCTCCTCGCCCACCGCCTCGAACATCTCGATCGACACCACCCGGTCGTAGGTCCCCTCGGCGTCCCGGTAGTCGGTGCGCAGGAACCGGGCGTCGCGCCCGGCCAGGCGCGTCTCGGCATGGGCCAGCTGTCCGGCCGACAGGGTGAGCCCGGTCAGCTGCAGGTCGGCCCGGTCGACGGCGAGGTCGGCGAACGACCCCCAGCCGCAGCCGATCTCCAGCACCCGGTCGCCGTCGCGGATGCCGGCCATTTCGAACACGGCGTCGAACTTGGCCCGCTGGGCCCGTTCCAGGTCGGCGTGATCGCCGTCGA
>JANQGL010000247.1 GCA_028277325.1 Magnetospira sp. | reverse complement strand
TGATATCAACGACTTGGCACGTAGCTAGATCAAGGGTCTATCCTGGATAACACGTTGATGCGGTACGTTTTGCTCCATTTCTGACGCAGCAGGCCCTAGGCCGCTTCCTCGGCCAGCGGATAGATGCGCGCCTCCATGTCGGCGACCCAGCGGCGCAGCATGGCGAACAGCCGATCGGTCTCGACGATGAAATCCTCGCAGTCCTCCTCGGTCATTCCATGCTCGCACCAGCGCTGGACGTAGGCGGTGAAGAACTTCTTCAGTTCCCGCTTGCCGTCGAGGAAGCGGCGCGCCGTCTGCTTGACCGCGTCATCGTCATGGACCAGCAGCTGGCGGAACAGCTTGCCCTCCTCGAGCGCGAAATGGCGGTTCACCATGTCGCCCAGGTTGACGAACATCGCCTGCACCGTGTCGGTGTGGCGCACGTGATCGGCGCGAATCAGCACCTGCAGGACATCCATCATCTCCAGGATACCCTGGCTGCCGCGCCGCAGTTCGAGAACGGCACTCATCGAAGCGTCTCTCCCATGTCGTACTCCCTGCGCCCCGCGGTGCCCGGCCCGCAAGGTCTCATATAGGACGAATCTATACCCGTTCCCCAATGAATTTCAAGTGAAGACCCGAAAGCCGATCCGGGTTTTCGGAGCAATCACAAGGAGTTCCTAATATTAGAGGTGGCTCAATGAAGAATACCCAAGTCATGAGGTCGGATTGCTTCGCAGGCCATGCGGTTTCGCCGTCGCGCCGGCCAGATGGGCGTCGCGCGCCGCCTGGCGGCGGGCCGGGGCCTCGGGATCGGTGCCGTCGCGGGCGATGACGACGAACTGCATGGCGGGGTCTCCGTGGTCTGCCGTGCGAAGGGTGCCGGGCGGCCCTGCAAAGGTTATCGTGGCTTTTTGCGCCGTGCCAGGGGATACCGACGTCATGCGGTCCCTGTTCCCCACATCGCCGTCCGGCGGCGTCCTGAACGGCGCCCTCCTGATGATCGCGTCCGGGGCCGGCTTCGCCTACATGGCGGTCTGCGTGCGCATTCTCGGCCGCGAGGGCCTGGACCCGTTCCAGGTGGCGTTCCTGCGCAACGCCTTCGGCCTCCTGGCGATGCTGCCCTGGGCGCTGCGCACCGGGCGCGGCGCCCTGCGGACGCGGCGGCTCGGCCTGCACCTTCTGCGCGCCGTGGTCGGGGTCACCGCGATGGTGCTGCTGTTCTTCGCGATGACCCTGATGCCGCTCGCCGAGGCCAGCGCGCTCACCTTCCTCGCCCCGGTGTTCGCGACCGTCGGCGCCGCCCTGCTGCTCGGCGAGACGGTGCGCCTGCGCCGCTGGGCGGCGGTGGCGGTCGGGTTCGGCGGCGCCATGCTGATCCTGCGGCCCGGGATCGAGACGGTGCAGCCGGCCGCCCTGACGGCGGTCGCGGCGGCGCTGTTCATGGCCCTGGCCGTGCTCTGCGTGAAGAGCCTGTCGCGCACCGAATCGTCGAATACGGCGGTCCTCTACATGAGCCTGCTGATGACGCCGCTCAGCCTGCTGCCGGCGCTCCTGGTGTGGCAATGGCCGACTCCCGGCCAATGGATGCTGGGTCTGGCGATGGGCCTGGTGGCGACGGTCGGGCAGCAGTTGCTGGTCCGCGCGATGGCGGCGGCCGACGCCTCCCTGGTGATGCCGTTCGACTTCGCCCGCCTGGTCTTCATCGCGCTCGGCGCCTATCTGCTGTTCGGCGAGGTGCCCGACCTCTGGACATGGGCCGGCGCCGGGGTGATTCTGGGCTCGGCGGCGTATATCGCGCATCGCGAATCCCGGCTGCACCGCGAGGACAGGACATGACACCGCATCGACCGGTCGCACTCTTGACCGTTCTGGCATTGCTGGTCTGGTTCGCCGGTCCGGCGGCGGCCGGCAATCCGCTGCTGCCCGGCCTCAAGGGCGCCGACGACCGGATCTATCCGGGGTCGCATGCCGCGCCCTGGCGCAGCATCGGCCGCTTCAACAAGCGGACCGGCGGTTTCTGCACCGGGGTCCTGGTGGCGCCGCGCAAGGTGCTGACCGCCGCCCACTGCCTGTGGAACCGGCGGACCCTGCGG
>JANQGL010000084.1 GCA_028277325.1 Magnetospira sp. | reverse complement strand
GCCGACGTGATCCTGCCGGGTGCCGCCTATACCGAGAAGGACGCCACCTACGTCAACACCGAGGCCCGCCCGCAGCGCGCCTCGCCGGGCGCGAACACGGCCCGCCGGGCCCGCTGCGGGCGGCCCTCGGTGTTGACGTAGGTGGCGTCCTTCTCGGTATAGGCGGCACCCGGCAGGATCACGTCGGCGATCCGCGCCCCGGCGTCGCCGTGATGGCCCTGGTAGACCACGAACGGCGCGTCCAGGCCGGCGGTGTCGATCCCGTCGGCGCCCAGCAGGTAGAGCAGGTCCAGCTTGCCGTCGCGCGCCGCGCCCAGGATGCCCCGGGTGTCGAGGCCGCCGTCGCCGGGCACGAAGCCCAGGTCCATGGCGCCGACCCGGCCGGCCGCCGTGTGCAGGACATTGAATCCGGTCCAGTCGTCCGTCACCGCGCCGACGGCCTCGGCCAGGGCGCGCGCCGCGGCCAGGATCGCCGCGCCGTCCGGGCGGGCGAGGGCGGCCATGCCGAGGACGATCATCGGCCGTTCGGCGGCCGCCAGGACCTTTCCGAACGGCGCCCCGGCCAGCTTCGGCAGCAGGCCCGGATCGGTTCCCAGGTGGGTGGAGGGATAGGTAAGGTCGACGTCGACCCCCAGCACCCCGACCGGGGTGCCGTCCGCCAGCCAGCGCTTGCGGATGCGGGCGTTGAGCACCGGCGATTCGCGGCGCGGGTCGGACCCGACGATCAGCACCGCGTCGGCGTCCTCGATGCCGGCCACCGTGCTGTTGAACAGGTAGCTGGCCCGCGCCGTCGGGTCGAGCGCCGCGCCGTCCTGCCGGCAATCCCGATGCGGCACCCGAAGGTCGTCCAGCAACGATTTGAGGGCAAAGACGGATTCACAGTCGACCAGATCCCCCGCCAGGGCGCCGACGCGATCCGGCGCGGCGTCGCGCAGGCGTTCGGCGACGGCGTCGAGGGCGGTCCGCCAGGGCACCTCGCGCAGCTTCCCGTCGTCGCCGCGCAGGTAGGGGCGGTCGAGGCGGCGGCGCTTCAGGCCGTCCACCGCGTGGCGGCTCTTGTCGCCCAGCCATTCCTCGTTGACGTCGTCGTGGTTGCGCGGCAGCACCCGCAGCACCTCCGGACCCCGGGAATCGACCCGGATGTTGCTGCCCAGGGCGTCCAGGACGTCGATGCTCTCGGTCTTGCGCAGTTCCCACGGCCGCGCCTGATAGGCGTAGGGGGCCGAGGTGAGGGCGCCGACCGGGCACAGGTCGACGATGTTGCCGGACAGCTCCGAGGTCAGGGCCTTGGCCACGTAGGTGCCGACCTCCATGTGCTCGCCGCGCCCGGTGGCGCCCAGTTCCGGCACCCCGGCGACTTCGGTGATGAAGCGGATGCAGCGGGTACAGTGGATGCAGCGGGTCATGATCCCGGCCACCAGCGGCCCGAAATCCTTGTATTCGACGGCCCGTTTCGCCTCGCCGAACCGGCTGCGGTCGGAACCGTAGGCCATCGCCTGGTCCTGCAGGTCGCACTCGCCGCCCTGGTCGCAGATCGGGCAGTCCAGCGGGTGGTTGATGAGCAGGAACTCCATCACCCCGCGCCGCATCCGGCGCACCGCCTCGGTGTCGGTGCGGATCACCATGCCGTCGCCGACCGGCATCGCGCAGGAGGCGACCGGCTTCGGCGCGCGTTCCATCTCGACCAGGCACATCCGGCAGTTGCCGGCGATGGACAGCCGCTCGTGATAGCAGAATCGGGGAATCTCGACGCCGGCCTGCTCGCAGGCCTGAAGCACCGTGAGTCCCGCCTCCACCTCGATTTCGATGCCGTCAATGGTCAGTTTGGGCATAACGATCCTCGATCACCGTACTTTAGGCGAGCATCCAGCTATTTCGATTTATCGCTTTTTTGCTTATTGCTCGCACCTTTCTGCGCGGTTGGCGGAATGTGCGAAGGGCTTGCCGATGGTCGATATCCCTGCTTTTCGATGACAAGGCGGTTATCCCTAGTCGTACTCGATAACGAGGATGATTTTTTATCCGTCATTGCCGTTCTCCAAGAACACGCGCACTGTCCGATAGTCATCCGGTCTCAGCAGGATACCAGGGGCGCCAACGGATGTTTGGACAAAGTAGCCTTGCCTGTCGATATCCAGCTTGTCGGGCATTTCCGAGAACCCCGCCTATTGCGCCGCCTGGATATGGCGCCGGGCCTGGACCCGGGCTTCCAGTTCCGGCCGGAAATGCCGGATCAGGCCCTGGATCGGCCATGCCGCCGCGTCGCCGAGGGCGCAGATGGTGTGGCCCTCCACCTGGCGGGTGACGTCCTCCAGCATGTCGATCTCCCCGATCCGTCCGTCGCCCCTGGCCAGCCGCGACAGCACCCGGTACATCCAGCCGCTGCCCTCGCGGCAGGGGGTGCACTGGCCGCAGCTCTCGTGGGCGTAGAAGCGGGCCAGGCGGGTGACGGCGCGCACGATGTCGGTCGACCGGTCCATCACGATGACCGCCGCCGTGCCGAGGCTGGACTTCGCCTCGCGCAGGCTGTCGAAATCCATCAGCACGCTGGTGCAGACCGATTTCGGGATCACCGGCACCGAGGAGCCGCCGGGGATCACCCCCAACAGGTTGTCCCAGCCGCCGCGCACCCCGCCGGCGTGTCTCTCGATCAGGTCCTTGAGCGGAATGCTCATCGCCTCCTCGACCACGCAGGGGGCCTCCACGTGGCCGGAGATCGCGTAGATCTTGGTTCCGGTGTTGTTGGGGCGGCCGATCGAGGCGAACCAGGCGCCGCCGCGGCGCAGGATGTCCGGCACCACGGCGATGGATTCCACGTTGTTGACCGTGGTCGGGCTGCCGTACAGGCCGCAGTTGGCGGGGAACGGGGGTTTCAGGCGCGGCTGCCCCTTCTTGCCTTCCAGGCTCTCGATGAGGGCGGTCTCCTCGCCGCAGATGTAGGCGCCCATGCCGCGATGGACGTAAAGGTCGAAGTCCCAGCCGTGGACGTTGTTCCTGCCGATCAGGTTGGCCTCGTAGGCCTCGTCGACGGCGCGCTGAAACGCCTCGGTCTCGCGGTAGAACTCGCCGCGGATGTAGATGTAGGCCACATGGGCGCCGATCGCGAAGCCGGACAGCAGGGCGCCCTCGATCAGCTTGTGCGGGTCGTGGCGCATGATCTCCCGGTCCTTGCAGGTGCCGGGCTCGCCCTCGTCGGCGTTGATCACCAGATAGTGCGGCCGCTCGCCGATCTCCTTGGGCATGAACGACCACTTCATGCCGGTCGAGAAGCCGGCGCCGCCGCGCCCGCGCAGGCCGGACTTCTTCACCTCCTCGACGATCGCCTCGCGCCCCATCGCGAGCAACGCCTTGGTGTCGTCCCAGTCGCCGCGCGCCCGGGCGCCGGCCAGGAACGGATCCTTGAGGCCGTAGAGGTTGGTGAAGATGCGGTCGCGGTCGTGCAGCATCACGAGTCCTCCTCGACCAGGGTGGTCGGGCCGCCGATCGGCTCGGCGGCGCGGCGCCCGTTCTGCGGCCCCGGGGTCGGGGTCTCGCCCCCCGCCAGGGCGTCGAGGATGCGCCCGGTGCTCTCGGCGTCCAGGTCCTCGTAGTAGTCGTCGCCGATCTGCATCATCGGGGCGTTGGTGCAGGCCCCCAGGCATTCCACCTCGGACAGGGTGAACCGGCCGTCCTCGGTGGTCTCGCCGACCTCGACGCCCAGCTTGTCCTTGCAGCAGCCGATCACCTCGTCGGCGCCGCGCAGCAGGCAGGAGATGTTGGTGCACACCTGCACGTGATGGCGGCCCACCGGCCGCCTGTTGTACATGGTGTAGAAGCTGGCCACCTCGTAGACCCGGATCGGCGGCATGCCGAGCATGCCCGCCACGTAATCCATGGCCGCCCGGGACAGCCAGCCGTCGTGCTGGCGTTGCGCCAGATCGAGCAGCGGCATCACCGCGCTCCGTTGGCGCCCTTCCGGATAGCGGGCGAGGATGGCGTCCGCCCTGGCCCGGTTCTCGGGCGTGAACTCGAAGCTCTCCGGCTGCACGAAGTCCTGTCCTTTCGGGCTCATCGGTCGATCTCCCCGAACACGATGTCGAGCGAGCCCAGATTGGTCACCGCGTCGGCCAGCATGTGGCCCTTGCACAGCAGGTCCATGCCCTGCAGGTGGGGATATCCGGGGGCGCGGATCTTGCAGCGATAGGGCCTGTTGGTGCCGTCGGAGACCAGGTAGACCGCGAACTCGCCCTTCGGCGCCTCGACCGCGGTATAGGTCTCGCCGGCCGGCACCTTGAAGCCCTCGGTGAACAGCTTGAAATGGTGGATCAGCGCCTCCATCGAGGTCTTCATCTCGGCGCGGGCCGGCGGGGAGACCTTGTGGTTCGGCGCGGCGACCGGCCCGTCCGGCATGTTCTCAATGCACTGGCGGATGATCTTGAGGCTTTCCCTGATTTCCGCCATGCGCACCAGATAGCGGTCGTAGCTGTCGCCGTACCGGCCCACCGCGACCTCGAAGTCCATCTCCGCGTAGGCGTCGTAGGGCTGTGCCCTGCGCAGGTCCCAGGGCACCCCGGCGGCGCGCAGGTTGGGGCCGGTGAAGCCCCAGTCGAAACACTGCTCGGCGGTGATCACCCCGATGTCGACGCAGCGCTGCTTGAAGATTCGGTTCTCGTTGAGCAGGTCCTCGATGTCGGCCAACACCTGCGGGAACCGGTCCGACCAGGCCAGGATGTCGTCGGCCAGGCCCTCCGGCATGTCCCGGGCGACGCCGCCGATGCGGAAGTAGTTCATGTGCATGCGGGCGCCCGACACCCGCTCGCAGAACTCCATCAGGTGCTCGCGCTCCTCGACCCCCCACAGCATCGGCGTCATGCCGCCGACGTCCATGGCGAAGGCGACCACGTTGAACACGTGGTTGAGAACCCGGCCGATCTCGGCGTAGAGCACGCGGATGTACTGGGCGCGACGCGGCACCTCCAGGTCGAGCAGCTTCTCGGCCGCCAGCACGAAGGCGTGCTCCTGATTCTGCGGCGCCACGTAGTCGAGGCGGTCGAAGTACGGCACCGCCTGGGCATAGGTCTTGTATTCGATCAGCTTCTCGGTGCCCCGGTGCAGGAGGCCGATGTGCGGGTCGGTACGGTCGATGATCTCACCGTCCATCTCCAGGACCATGCGCAGCACCCCGTGGGCCGACGGATGCTGGGGACCGAAATTGAGGCTGTAGTTCTTGATATGGGTTTCCGACATCAGCCCTCGCCCTCCGTCCGCTCGGCCTTCTCGTCGCCCGGCAGCGGACCCGGACCCTCCCACGGGCTCAGGAAGTCGAAGCTGCGGAACTCCTGGGTCAGCTTCACCGGTTCGTAGACGATGCGCTTCTGCTCGTCGTCGTAGCGCACCTCCACGTAGCCGGTGAGCGGAAAGTCCTTGCGCAGGGCGTGGCC
>JANQGL010000458.1 GCA_028277325.1 Magnetospira sp. | reverse complement strand
GCAGCCGCGAGTGCAGGTAGAACACGTCGCCCGGATAAGCCTCGCGGCCGGGCGGACGGCGCAACAGCAGCGACATCTGGCGATAGGCCACGGCCTGTTTCGACAGGTCGTCGTAGAAGATCACCGCGTGCATGCCGATGTCGCGGAAGTACTCGCCCATGGTGCAGCCGGCGAACGGCGCCAGGAACTGCAGCCGCGCCGGCTCGGAGGCGGTGGCGGCGACCACGATGGCGGTGTCCAGGGCGTTGTTGTCCTCCAGGATCTTGACGATCTGGGCGACCGTGGAACGCTTCTGGCCGACCGCCACGTAGATGCAGAACAGCTTGTCGGACTCGTTCTCGATCTCGGCGTTGATGCGCGCCTGGTTGATGATGGTGTCGACGATGAGCGCCGTCTTGCCGGTCTGGCGGTCGCCGATGATCAGTTCGCGCTGGCCGCGGCCGATCGGGATCAGGCTGTCGATGGCCTTGATGCCGGTCTGCATCGGCTCGTGCACCGACCGCCGCGGGATGATGCCCGGCGCCTTGACGTCGACCGGCTTGCGTTCGGCGATTCCGGTGATGTCGCCCTTGCCGTCGATCGCCTCGCCGAGCGCGTTGACCACCCGGCCCAGCAGGCCCTTGCCCACCGGCACGTCGACGATGGCCCCGGTCCGCTTGACGGTGTCGCCTTCCTTGATGGTGCGGTCGTCGCCGAAGATCACGACGCCCACGTTGTCCTCTTCCAGGTTCAGGGCCATGCCCTTGATGCCGCCCGGGAACTCGACCATCTCGCCGGCCTGGACGTTGTCCAGGCCGTAGACGCGGGCGATGCCGTCGCCAACCGCCAGGACCTGGCCGACCTCGGCGACGTCCGCCTCGGTGCCGAAATTGGCAATCTGGTTTTTCAGAATGGCGGAAATTTCCGCGGCCCTGATTTCCATCACGCAACACCCTTCATTGCCAGCCGAAGCCGTTCAAGTTTCGTGCGGAGCGAGCTGTCGACCATGCGAGAGCCCACCTTGACGACCATCCCCCCGAGCAGGGCCGGATCGACCCGCATGTCGACCCGCACCTCGGTGCCGACGCCGCGGCGCAGCGCCTCGGCGAGCGCCTCGCCCTGCGCCTCGGTCAACTCGGCGGCCGACACCACGGACGCCGTGGTCTCGCCGCGCCTGGCGGCCAGCAGCGCGCCGAAATCGCGGATCACCCGGGGCAGCGTGCCGAGGCGCCGCTTGGCGGCCATCAGGCCGAGGAACTTCCGCGTGGTGTCCGAGAATTCCGCCTGTTCGGCGATCGCGCTCACCGCCGCGCTCGTCTCGCCGCGCCCGATCAGCGGCGAGGTGAGCATGCGGCGCAGGTCGGCGCTGTCCTCGATCATCGACTGCAGGCGGCCGAGATCCTCGGCCACCCGATCCAGGGCCGCCTGCTCCTCGGCCAGTTCGAAGAGCGCCGTGGCGTAGCGGCCCGAGAGCCCGGTAACGGCGGTATGTGCGGACGACACGTGAAGGAAACCTCGATCAGTCGCGACGGGACCGCGACGGTCCGGCCATTGAGACGAAACACGGATTGCCCCGGTCCCCAGGTCCCCCCCGGCGTCGGGCGGTCAGTGTCTAGCATACTCGTTTCGGCCATGCAAGCGGCCAACACCCCCGTTCCGGCCCCGCGAAAGGCCCGCCGGACGCCTCCTCGGCAGCCCCGGATTCACAGGAATCCGTAGGGATCCACGTCGACTTGCACACGCACCCCGGAGGTGCCGCCGGCCGCCGCCAGCCAGCGCCGCAGGAGCGGTTGCACGGCGACCCTGCGGTCGGCCCGCAACAACAGGCGGCGGCGGTGCCGGCCGCGCAGCAGGGCCAGCGGCGCCGGGGCCGGCCCGAGCACCGACAGCCGGTCGCCGGTCGGGGCGTGGCGGGCCAGGGCGCGCGCCTGGGCGTCGACCCGCGCCTCGTCGGTCCCCGAGACGATCAGCGCCGCCAGGCGGCCGAACGGCGGCATTCCGGCGGCGGCGCGGGCCGCCGCCTCGGCGGCCAGGAACCCGTCGCGGTCGCCGGTCGCCAGCGCCGCCATCACCGGATGCTCCGGCGCCGCGGTCTGCACCACCACCCGTCCCGGGCGCGCCGCCCGCCCGGCCCGTCCGGCCACCTGATAGAGCAGCTGGAAGCTGCGCTCGGCGGCCCGCAGGTCGCCGCCGGCCAGCCCGAGGTCGGCGTCGACCACCCCGACCAGGGTCAGATCCGGGAAGTGATGGCCCTTGGCGACGATCTGGGTGCCGATCAGCAGGTCCACCTCCCGCCGTTCCAGGCGCGCCACCAGGTCGGCCGCGGCGCGCGGCGTCGGCAGGGTGTCGCTG
>JANQGL010000296.1 GCA_028277325.1 Magnetospira sp. | reverse complement strand
CCACCGACTTCATTTCGAGGACTACGCCGGGGCGCTCGCCGAACTGTCGGCGCGCGCCCCGGCGTAGTCCTCGAAATGCTCGGACTGCCGCCGGACCGGGGTTTCCCAGGACAGGCCCAGCCACGCCAGGTCCCGCAGGACCGCCGATTCGAACTCGGCCCGGCAGCGGCCGCGGTCGATGTCCTCGATCCGCACCAGGAAGCGGCCGCCGGCGGCGGCGCGGGCGGCGAACAGGGCGGCGTGGGCATGGCCTAGATGTAGAAGGCCGGTCGGCGACGGAGCGAAGCGGGTCACGCAGGGCGCGGTCATGTCAGGCCGAGTCCATGCGGCGGAAAAGGGCCATCTGGCGTAGGGCTTGACGATCGGGCGTTTTCACGGGAATTTCATCGTCGGAAGAATTGGCGGCAAACACTACATGTTGTATCCTGCGGCCGGACCAAAGGAAAGGAGGCTCGGGTGCCCTTGGATTCACCTGCCCTTGTCCTGAACGCGGATTTTCGTCCGTTGAGCTATTTTCCATTGTCCCTGTGGTCGTGGCAGGAAGCCGTGAAGGCGGTGTTCCTGGATCGCGTCAACGTGATTTCCGAGTATGACCGGGTCGTCCGTTCGCCGAACTGGGAAATCCGCCTGCCGAGCGTCATTTCGCTGAAGGATTTCGTGCCGTCGGCGCGCCGCGTCGCGTTCACCCGGTTCAACGTGTTCCTGCGCGACCGGTTCACCTGCCAGTACTGCGGCGAGCCGTTTCCGACCAACGAACTCACCTTCGATCACGTGGTCCCGCGCTCGCGCGGCGGGCGCACCACGTGGGCCAACGTGGTCACCGCCTGCGCGCCGTGCAACCTCGAAAAGAGCAACCGGCTGCCGAGCAGATCGGGCATGTATCCGAGGATGGCGCCGACCGAGCCCTCCATCCACCAGCTCCAGGCCAACGGTCGCCGCTTCCCGCCAAACTACCTCCACGAAAGTTGGCGGGATTTTCTTTACTGGGATATCGAACTGGAGTCGTTCTGACGGACGTGTTCGCCGGCCGCTATCGTAGTGCCCGGCGCGAACCGGCGGTTCCGTGGATCCCGCCGCGGGAACGGACGCCGGTCTCCCCGCACGGCCCGCTACGCTCATTGGTCCCAATTCCCTCCATCGACCAACGCCTGTGGTCCAGGGAATCACGAACCCTATAAAAACGCAACTGTAGTACTAGGGCAGCGGCTCAAACGGATGGTTCAGGCCGGCGTTGAATGGCGGCCAGGATGGTTTCGGCTGATTTGGTCCAGACGAAGGGTTTCGAGGATTTGTTGTGCTGCTTGATGTAGCGTTTGATGGCGTCCTCGAGTTCGGAGACCGATTTGAACACGCCGCGTTTGAGGCGGCGCCTGGTTATGATGGAGAAGAAGTTCTCGACGGCATTGATCCAGGAGGCGGATGTGGGGGTGAAATGGAATACCCATCGGGGATGGTTGGCGAGCCACTCCTTCACCTTTGGATGCTTGTGGGTGGCGTAGTTGTCGCAGATGGCGTGGATGATCTTGCCGGCCGGTACGGCGCGCTCGACGGCGTTGAGGAATTTAATGAATTCCTTGTGCGTGTGGCGCGGCATGCAGCGGCCGACGACCGTGCCGTCGAGGACATTGAGCGCTGCGAACAGGGTGGTGGTGCCGTTGCGCTTGTCGTCGTGGGTCATGGTCCCGCATTTTCCGGGCTTGAGCGGCAGGCCGGGCTGGGTGCGGTCCAGGGCCTGGATCTGACTCTTCTCGTCGATGGACAGAACGACTGCATGGGCGGGCGGGTCCATGTAGAGGCCGACGATGTCCTCGACCTTCTCGGCGAAGTTTGGGTCGTTGGACTTCTTGAAGGTGCGCAGGCGATGGGGCTGGATGCGGTGCGCCTCCCACAGCCTTTGCACGGCCCGCACGCTGACCCCGGCGGCCGCGGCGACGGCGCGCCCCGTCCAGTGGGTCGCCTCGCCCGGCGGTTCCGTGCAGGGCAGCGCCAGGATCTTGGCTACCGTAGCCGGCGCAAGCGGTTGTTTCCCGGGCGGTCGCGTCTTGTCGCGCAAAAGCCCGTCCACGCCTTCCTCGGCAAACCGGTGTTGCCAGCACCACACCGCCGGGCGGCTGGCCTCGGCAAGACGGGCGACCTCGGTGACCGAAGGCTCCCTGTCCGAGTTCAGGACGATCCGAGCCCGCTGAACATGCTTCTGCGGGCGGTTGCGGGCGCCGATAACAGCGGTCAAACGCGCGCGGTCATCGGCCGAAAGGATGATACAAACCGTCTGGGCCATGCCCAGAGAATCGCACATTCGGAGACCGGCGGGAATCTTCCTTTTGTGTCAGTGCACTAGCGCCCGATCGCCCCGCCGTGATGCAGCATCGCGGCGTATTTCGCGGTCAATCCGGCCTCGACGAAATCCCGGCCCGCGATATAGGTCCGGCTGTCCCGCAGGTGGCCCTGATCGGTGAGGGTCTGGCCGCCCTCCAGGATCGCCCGGATCGACGGCGCCCAGGGGACGCCGTCCGGCCCCGTCTCGGTCTCGAAGCGTCCCGGAATCTTGCTTTCCAGGTGATCGCCGATCTCGTTCATCGCCTCGGTCATGTCCGTGGCCGCGTCGGCCTTTTCCTGCCCGAACTCGGCCAGCAGAAAGTCGCGCAGCGACCGAAGGGCGCGCGCCACCGACCACCCGGACACCTCGCCCAGGTCGACCGTCACCACGCCGTCCTCGTCCTCGCCCAGTTCGACGGCGGCCAGCCCCTTCACGGCGGGCGGCTGCGCGCCCAAGAACCCGACGTGCCGCAGATAGGGGGCGCCGGGTTTCGGGTTGGCCGGAGAATCGGCGAGATAGAAGCTGGCTGAAATCTTCTTGAACCGGCCTCCGGCAACCAACTCGGCGAATTGGGCGTCCACCTGGCGCGGCTCGGCGATCAGGCGATCGCCTTCCGCGGCGAGGCCCGCCACCCAGCCGTAGGCGGGCGCGTCGGATTTGGGGTGGCCGACGACGATCGGTGCCTCGTGCAGGGCCGGGTCGTACCCTTCGGCGATCGCCGACAGGTCCGCCTCGGTCGCCGAGAACGGCCGCCCTCGGCTGTCCAGATATGATCCGGCCCTGAAAATCTCGATCGGCATGACGCCGCCACTCCAAGAAAGAACCGGCCTTGCCGCCGGTGATCGTGGGTGGCATCGTAGGGACGTCGCGCAAACGAAACCCCCCGGAAAACCGTCCGGGGGTTTTGTCGTCCGGAAGGCTACCGACCGGCGCCGCGAAACGCCGCCGTTAAACACCCATTAAACGGGGCAGCAGGCCGATCTCGGAATTTCCGGTAGGTCGGGAGGGGGCGGGCGCCGAGGCGCCTCCACGGGCCTTAAAATCGCCCCCTGGAAATCGGCGGCCGGAAGGATTATAATTGGATTTCCGACGTTGGCGGGGCGCACCCCCAATCGCCGATGGCGCGCGGCGCGGCAGGGTGCGATGCCGACGCCCCGAATTCCCCGTCCCCGGCTATTTTCGGAAGATGCGTAGCCCGGATCGCAGGCCGCCCAGGTCGCGCGGCCGGCCCGGCACGAAGGTCAGGCCCGACCACATGCCGCGCTCCTGATCGGCGACCAGGTACAGCACCCGATCGCGGCCCAGGCGCACCGCCCGGATGTAGCGGCGCCGCAGGGAGACCCGGCCCGAAACCTCCGACCGCGCGAACCCGACCCGGATTTCGTCCGGATCCTCGATCGTCTCGGGGATCAGCGGCCAAAACCGCTCGCGTCCGTCGATCCCCTTGTCGACCAGATGACACGGGCCAGCCGATACGGCGACCAGTCGACGCCGCCGTCGCGCGCCGCCCAGTCCTTCAGCGCCCCGATGACCGATTCCGCCATCCTGATCGTCAGCCAGCGCAGTGCCGCGATGCCGGTCTGGCGCATCACGAACCGGTCGAGTGCCGCGTCGCTCGGATCGCGGACGACCCCGAGGTTGTAGAGGGCGATCCACAGGGCCCGCGCCTTGCGCTGATCCGGCCCGTCGGGTCCACCGCGATCATCTGGCCCAGGGTGTCGCCCGCGAGAATGCACAGCAACCCGGCCACGTCGCCCGCGAACACGCCGGCTTTCCTGGTGCGTGTCGCGCCAGGTCGAAATGAACCTAAATTCCGCAGTTCGGCGTGGGGAGCGGTCCGCGAAGCGTCTGGTATGGTTGCGGAATGACGGGATCGGGAGAGGGGGATCGGGGTCACCCATCGGGTGTTCCCGCGTCGGTTGAAGGGGCTGGCGTTGAGCGGCCGCTGACCGTGGATACGTTCGCGGGGACGGTACATGTCCG
>JANQGL010000272.1 GCA_028277325.1 Magnetospira sp. | reverse complement strand
GGCCAGCGACCGCTGCACCTCGTCCCCGAACTCCTCGGGCGTCATTTCGGCCTTGTCGATGCCGGTCGCGGCGTGCGGGCGCCGGGTCAGCACCAAGTTGCAGACTCCGCCGTGATCCGGCAGCAGGATGCCGGACACCGAGAAGTGGCGCGCCTCCCCGTCGCGGCTCAGGAGGTCGACCACCACCTCGCGCACCCGGCCGGTCTCGCGCAGTCGGTCAAGGAGCTCCTCGGCCGCCCGACGCTGGGTCGGCACCACCGCGTCGACGAGCCGCATGCCGTCCAGCTCGGCCGGATCCCGGTCGAGGAGGCGCGGCGAGGTGCCCCGGCTGAACACGATGACCCCGGCCGAATCCACCTCGACGAGCAAGTCGCCGGCGGCGAAGGCGAAAGCCAGAAATCGATCGCCCTGGCGGCGTGCCTGGGCAGCGTTGGGCAGGCGCATCGGGGCCCTCCGGAAGCGCGCCGAAGAGCGCGCGACGAGTCTCGAACCATCGACCATTCCTGATCCGAAATCAAGTCCCGCGGGGCTCTTGACAGGCCGCCGCGGCGCCCCATATCCGACTGGCCAAGTGAGGCATAAATCCGCGTGGACCGGCATGCGGCCAGTTGGTAGAATGGATGCGAGTGCTTTGCAGGTAAGAGGCCGATCGCGATGTACGCCGACAACACGTTGACCCCGAAGGAGGCGACGCGCCTGTGCGCGCTCGGGACCCTCGCCCAGGGTCCGTTGTCCTATGCCGCCTTGGCCACCGCGACCCGCCACTTCATCAGCCGCATCACCGGCCCGTCGCTCGACCTCATGGGGTCGTCGATCGAGCTTCTGAAGTACGAAGGGCTGGTCGAGGCGCTCGATGGACAGGGCCTGGAGGACAACGCCACCCTGGCGGTCACCGACAAGGGACGCGACGAGTTGCGGATCCTGCTCACCGCCAACCTGCGGTCCGGGACCAACGAGCTCAATAACCTGATCACGGCGCTAAAGTTTCGGTTCATGGATCTGCTGGACGACGCCGACCGGCGCGATCAGATCGAGATGCTGTGCGAAGTTTGCGAAACCGAACTGGCCCGCCTGGAAGACCTGCGCGGCCACCACGCCGACGACTCCGGCTTCCTGTCGTCGTGGCTCGATCACGAGATCGAGCAGCACGAACAGCGCCTGGCCTGGCTGGAAGGCCTGCTCGACAAGCGTTGACGCCGCCACGCCGCGGTCCGCCGGCCCGGGTTGCGGAAAGTTGCGCGTTGCGCCGACTCCGGCCCGTGCTATAACCCTCCCTGACATGGTGAGTCGGGGAAATCGATGCGGGTTCTTGTCCTCAACGGTCCCAATCTGAACATGCTGGGGACCCGGCAGCCGGAGGTCTACGGGCCGCAGACCCTGGCCGACGTGGAAGACCGGTGCACCGCCCGCGGGCGCGACCTCGGCCTCGAGGTGACCTGCCGGCAGAGCAACGACGAAGCCAAGCTGATCACCTGGATCCAGCAGGCCTCGGCGACCTTCGACGCGATCGTCATCAATCCCGCCGCGTTCAGCCATACCTCGATCGCCATCATGGATGCCCTGCTGGCGGTGGGCCTGCCGGCGGTGGAGGTTCACATCTCGAATATCCATCGCCGTGAGCCGTTTCGCCATCGTTCCTATGTATCGCAGGCCGCCTGGGGCGTGATCTCCGGCTTCGGCGTCCATGGGTACGAGTTGGCCCTGGATGCCCTCGCACGCCGCCATGCCCAGGCACAGACCACGGAGTCCCAGTCCGCACCATGAGCGAAGACGACCGCACCGATATCGACGCCGACCTCATCCGAACCCTCGCCGGGCTGCTCGATGAAACCGGATTGACGGAGATCGAATACGGCGTCCGCGACATCAAGGTCCGGGTCGCCCGCCAGGTGGCACCGATGGCCGCCGCGCCCCTGATGATGCCGGCCGCCGCCGCGCCCGCCGCGCCCGCCGCGCCGGGAAGCGTCGAGGAAACGATCGACCATCCCGGCACGGTGCGTTCGCCGATGGTCGGTGTCGTCTACACCTCGCCCGAGCCGGGCGCCGACCCCTACGTGCGGGTCGGCGATCAGGTCAACGAGGGCCAGACCCTGGTTCTGATCGAGGCGATGAAGGTGTTCAACCCCATTGCCGCGCCGCGCGCCGGCCGGGTCACCCGCGTCCTGGTCGCCAACGGTTCGCCGGTGGAGTTCAACGAACCCCTGATGATCATCGAGTAATCGAGGCGTACGGCGCTGATGTTCGAAAAGGTCCTGGTCGCCAACCGCGGCGAAATCGCGCTCCGAATCCATCGCGCTTGCAAGGAAATGGGAATCCGCACCGTCGCCATCCACTCGACGGCGGATTCCGACGCGATGCACGTGCGCCTGGCCGACGAGGCGGTCTGCGTCGGCCCGGCCCAGGCCCGCGAGTCCTACCTCAACATCCCGGCCATCCTGTCGGCCGCCACCATCACCGGCGCCGACGCCATCCATCCGGGCTACGGGTTCCTGTCCGAGAACGCCGACTTCGCGTCGATGGTGGAGGAACACGGGTTCACCTTCATCGGCCCGTCGCCCGACCACATCCGCATGATGGGCGACAAGATCGCCGCCAAGCGGGCGGCGGTGGAAACCGGCATCCCGGTGGTGCCGGGGTCCGACGGCGCGGTGCAGGACACCGGCGAGGCCCTGCGGGTGGCCCGCGACATCGGCTTTCCGGTTCTCATCAAGGCGGCGGCCGGCGGTGGCGGGCGCGGCATGAAGGTGGCGGAGACCGAGGCCGGTCTCAAGGAGGCCTGGCAGTTGGCGCGGACCGAGGCGCTGGCCGCGTTCGGCAACGAGGAAGTCTACATCGAGAAGTACCTCAAGCGGCCGCGCCACATCGAAATCCAGATCCTGGCCGACCTGCACGGCAACGTGGTCCACCTGGGCGAGCGCGACTGCTCCCTGCAGCGCCGCCATCAGAAGGTGCTGGAGGAGGCCCCGTCGCCGGCCCTCAACTGGAGCCAGCGGGCGGAGATCGGCAAGATCGCCGCCGACGCGATCCGCAAGCTCGGCTACCGCAGCGTCGGCACCATCGAGTTCCTGTACGAGAACGGCGGGTTCTACTTCATCGAGATGAACACCCGCCTGCAGGTGGAGCATCCGGTGACCGAGATGATCTGCGGCCTCGACCTGGTGCGCGAGATGGTGCGCGTGGCCTCCGGGGCGCCGCTCGGCTACACCCAGGAGAACCTGCGCTTCTCGGGCCATGCCATCGAGTGCCGGATCAACGCCGAGGACCCGGACACCTTCCTGCCGTCGCCCGGCCGGGTCGGCGACTACCACCCGCCGGGCGGCCTCGGGGTGCGGGTCGATTCGGCGATCTATTCCGGCTACACCATCCCGCCCTACTACGACTCCATGATCGGCAAGCTGATCGTGCACGGCGCCAACCGCAACGAATGCCTGATGCGCCTGCGCCGCTGCCTGGAGGAGTACGTGATCGACGGGATCAAGTCGACGATCCCCCTGCACCAGCGACTGGTCGCCAACCCCGACTTCGTGAACGGCGACTACGACATCCACTGGCTGGAAAAATTCGTGGGCATGAAATAGCCGCGCCCGAGGCGCGTTCCGGAACGTCGCATGTCCGAGATACGGCGTGTCCGTCGTCCGGCCCGGCGCCGGCGGCGAATCCTCCGCGGCTTACTCGCCGGTCGTCTCGCGGGTCATGCCGCCCGCGATGGCCATGTAGTCGAGGGAGGTCCCGGCGCCGGCTGACCCGGCCGCCGCCGGGGTGGCCGTCGGCCGCGCGTCGGCCATCGTTTCCAGGTTGTCGATGGTCAGGCGCCCCATCCCGAACACCAGCTTGTAGACCGCCACCTTGGTGTCGTAGTAGGCCAGCACCCGCTCCAACTGGGCCAGGTAGACGTCGCGTTCGGCGTCCAGCACGTTGAGCACGGTTTCCTTGCCCGACTCGCGCAGTTGCTGGGTCGAATCGAACACCTCCTGCGCGATCACCACGGCGTTTTCGAGGATTTCCAGGCGTTCGCGGGCGGTTTCCAGTTCGGTCCAGGCGATCTTGATCAGTTCCTCGACCCGCCGGCCGGTGAACGCCAGGTTGTCCTTCGCCGCGCCGTAGTCGGCCGCCGCCTGGGCGATCCGCGCCTGGGTCGCGAAACCGTTGAAGATCTCCCAGTCGGCCTGCAGGACCACCGACCAGTCGCGGCGGATTCCCTGGATCAGGTTGAGGTCGTCCTCGTAGTTCATGGCGCCGACCACGCTGAGGGTCGGCAGGTACTCGGCGCGGGTCGCGGCGCGGGCCTCGTCGGCGATCTCGATGTCGGTGTTGCCGGTGAGGATCGACGGGTTCTCGATCCGCGCCACGGCGATCGCCTCTCCGATGGTCGGCGGCAGCAGGTGCAGCGGCGGCTCCGGATCCTGCATCTCCGACAGGATCGGTTCGTGGCCGAAGATCTGCGCGTATTTCGCGGTCGCCTCGTCGCGCAGGCGCTGGAACTCGACCAGCCGCCGCCGGGCGTCCTTCAGGCGCGACTTGGCGCGCAGCACGTCGAGCGAGATGCCCGACCCGCGCTGCACCCGCTCGTCCTCCAGGTCGGCCTGCTGCTGGATCGTCGCCACGTTGGAGGTGGCGATGTCGACCAGCCGGGCCAGCTTGAGCACGTCCGTATAGGCGCGCACCGCCTCCAGCATCAGCTGCTGGGTGGTGTTCTCGAGCTGGATCTCGGACGACAGCTCGGAAAACCGCGACGACCGCACGGCGGGCGCGCGGGCGGCATCGAACAGCGTCTGGGTGACGCTGAGGCCGGCTTCCTGGCGCGGCAGGTCCCAGTCGTCGCCGCCCGACCGGCGGGCCGGGTTGGAGATGTGCTCGAAACCGTAGGCGCCGCTCAGGGCGACGGTGGGGAAGTAGGCGGCCCGGGACTCGTTGACCGCCTCCTGCGCCGACCGAACGGACTTCTTGGCGCTTTCGATCTGCGGGTGGGAACCGAGCAGGTCGCGAAGCTCGTCGTTCAACGGCGCGGCGGACACCGCCGACGTGGACGCGAGCAGGCACGTCACAGCCGACATGCCGACCCATTTGCGGCGCATTTTCCTAATCAAAACAGCCCTCCGCTTGCCCAAACCAGCCGTCGCCCGGTTATTCAATCTAATCACCACGCCTCCGCGGGTCAAAACCAAATGTGTCGTTCACGCAATTGAATGAAATTTCAATAGTTCAAAAACCCACCCTCGCGAACGGAGAAAACCCCTTTAAAATCCGCCTGTTGCGTCGTTCGGCATGGGGGTTCGCGAGCCATTCCCCATGTTGCGCGATGGCAACACCCGGTCCCGCAAAAAAGACTCCGGTACACCCTCGAGTCAAAGCGGCATGGTGAGTTCCGCGACTCCCTCGGCCGGGATGTTGTGGCGCTTGAACCCCATGCGGTCGGTCAGGCCGAGCATGCGCTTGTTTTCCAGCATCACCTGGCCGACGATTTCCCGGGTGCCGCGCGACCGGCAATAGCGGATCATCTTGTCGAGCAGTTTCCAGCCCAGGCGCTGCCCCTTGAGATCGGACCGGATGACGATCGCGAATTCCGCCTTCTCGTTGTCCGGGTCGGTCACCGTGCGGACCACGCCCAGGGTTTCGCGACCGCCCTCCGGGCGCTCGGCGGTGGCGATGAAGGCCATCTCGCGGTCGTAGTCGATCTGCGTCAGGCGGGCCATCTGGGTGTGCGGCAGGCTGTCCACCTGGCCGAAGAACCGGAATCGGATGTCCTCCGGCGACAGCCGGGCGATGAACTCGTGGTGTTCCGGTTCGTCCTCCGGCAGGATCGGCCGCAGCAGGACCTCGCGCCCCGAACGCAGGGCGAAGACTTCTTCCAGGTCTTTCGGATAGGGGCGGATCGCCAGCCGCTGCTCGGTCAGCTGGTCAGCCGGCACGCAGCGGATCAGGCTGTCCAGCGCGAGGACGCCCTGACCGTCGGCCAGCAGCGGGTTGATGTCCAGCTCGACGACCTCCGGAAGGTCGATGACGATCTGCGACACCCGCAGCAGGGCCAGGCACAGGGCGTCCATGTCGACGCCCGGGCGGTCCCGGTAGCCCTTCAGCAGGCGGGCGATGCGGGTCCGCGAGATCAGGTCGCGGGCCAGGTTCATGTTGAGCGGCGGCAGCGCGATGGCGCGGTCGGCGATCACCTCGACCGCGGTGCCGCCTTCCCCGAACAGGAGCACCGGGCCGAAGATCGGGTCCGTGGTCAGGCCGACGATGAGTTCGCGGGCGGTCGGGCGGTGGGCCATCCGTTGGACGCTGAATCCGTCGATTCGGGCGTCCGGGCGCAGTGCGGCGATCTCGTCCAGCATCCGATGGCCGGCCGCCCGTACCGCGGCGGCGCTTTCCAGGCCCAGGGCGACCCCCGAGACGTCCGATTTGTGGAGAATGTCCGGCGACAGGATTTTCAGGGCGACCGGGAACCCGGCCTCGTGCGCCCGCTGCACCGCCTGTTCCACGTCGCGCGCCGAGAGGGTGCGCACCACGGCGATCCCGTAGGCGTCGAGCACCCTCTCGGCGCGCGACGTGGAACAGGCGGGGCAGCGGGCGCACGAGGCCGGGTTCCCGG